>SRXB01000619.1 GCA_009724975.1 bacterium
CGCGAAACAAGCGCGCCCGCCTGCCCGATTCCGATAAAATACGTAAGCAGTAGATAGGAAAATCCAAAAACCGCCACTGAGGAGCATGCCGAAACAAAGGGGGCGGCGTTGATCGAAGTCAATAGGAGTTTCACCCCCCACGCGATGGTCGCGCCGATGGCGGCGCAAATCCAAAGTTTCCAGGCAAGTGAAGGCCTTAAGGCGGTCGCCCCGATTATTTTTCCCAGGCCGCGCCTGAGGAGGATGAATTCCACCCAGCCCGCCACGCTGGCCGCGGCGGCAAGGCCTGCGGTACCCAAGGAGGCATCTGCCCCAAAAAGCGACGGCAGGCGTATAGCGCAAAAATATCCCAGCGCCATCGACACGACGACCCTCAGGAGGGCGAAGCGAAGCGGGGTTTTGGTGTCGCGCAGAGCGAAAAAGGCCGAGGAGTAGAGCCTTCCCATCGTCACCGCAAGGAGCCCCGTAGCGTAACCGGCCATAACCATCCAGACGTAAACCGCGTCATCGCCAGAAAATTTCCCGTGCTGGAAGAGCATGGCCGCCAGCATGTCGCCGAGCGCCAGCATTGCGACGGCGGAGGGGATAACGAAAAACGCTATGCGC
>SRXB01000620.1 GCA_009724975.1 bacterium
ATGCTGGTGGAGGCGGGCAAGAAGCGCGGACTTACCGGACTTACCGGCTACGTCCTTCCCTCGAACCGCAAAATGCTCCACCTCTTTTTGGCGTTCGGCTTCGCCTCGCGCTACGACGCCATAGAGGAAGCCTATTTCCTGAGTCTCGACCTTGAGGAGGTCCGCGACCGCGAACTTAAGAAGGAGGCCCTTGCCGCGCCTGCCTGCGACCTGCCCTACCAGTCCGACAAGGGTTGAGGATGGCCTAAAAACCGGCTTAGAAGTACGGGATTTTGAAGAAGTGGAAGTCCAGCGCCGCTATGAAGAAAAGCGTTATGAAAAGCGCGGCTATGGAGTGTAGCAGAAAGGCGAAGAGGAACCCTTTCTTTTGCCTTGCTATGTTGATAATCAGGAAAAGGGTCCAGTAAAAGCCGCACCACTGCACAAGGTGTATCAAAAAGCGCAGGACGCCGGCGTTTACGTTCCACTGGGCGTGCTGAAGGATGTCGATGCCAAGCTGCGCTCCCACCAGGTGCATCAGCGAACCCCACAAGGTCAGCATGTAGTAGAGGTGGTAGCCCAAAAAACCCATGAAGACCAGCGGCAGGTGGGCCTGCCCGTAGCG
>SRXB01000301.1 GCA_009724975.1 bacterium
CTCAAGGCCGCCGTCTATCTCTCTCTCGACAACGGCCTTGCCGTCGGCGATGCTGACCTTGAAGGCGAAACAGGCCTGGGGGATGCCAACCATCGCGGCAAGCATCTGCGAGGCCTGGTTGTTGTCGGTGTCGACGGACTGCTTGCCCGCCATAACCATGTCTGGCTTTTCCTCTCTGTAGACAGCGGCGAGAGTCTGCGCCACCGCCAGGCTGTCAAGGGGCTTGTCGCTCTCAACGAGCCATGCGCGGGTGGCTCCCAGCGCGAGGCCGGCGCGCAGCGTCTCTTCGTTGGCGGCGGTGCCGATTGAAACGAGCACGACTTCGCCGCCGCCCTTTTCGGTAATCTGGACGGCCTCCTCGATGGCGTATTCGTCGAAGGGGTTGACGAGAAAATTTATCCCTTCGGTTTCGATGCCGCTTCCATCTTTCTTAAGCCTGACTTTTACGTCGGGATTGGGGACCCTTCTTACGGGAACCATGATCTTCATCTTTTTTCCTCCTGAATCTTTTCACCGGTATTCGCGTGTTAATTTTTCCAAAAATCAAGTGTTGTAAAGGTATATGCCCCTGCCGCTCTTCCTGCCGAGGTATCCGGCCTTAACCATCTGCTTTAAAAGAAGCGGCGCGGCGTATTTGGGGTCCTTGAACTCGTCGTAGAGGATGTTGGAGATGTAGTAAACCGTGTCAAGACCTATGAAATCGGCCAGCGCCAGAGGCCCCATGGGGTGCGAGCAGCCCAGGGTCATGCCGGTGTCGATATCCTCCGCCGAAGCCAGCCCCAGCTCCAGTGCGCGTATGGCGTCGACGATGAAGGGGATTAGGAGCAGGTTTACGACGAATCCCGCCCTGTCTTTCGTCACTATCGGGGTTTTGCCTATGGCTTTGGAGAACTCCACACCCTCCTGGACAGCGCTGTCGTCGGTCAGGATCGTCCCGATTACCTCTATGAGCTTCATTACCGGAACCGGGTTGAAGAAATGAAGGCCTATGCACCTCCCCGGGCGCTTGGTGACCGAAGCCATCTCTATGATGGGAATCGACGAGGTGTTTGAGCAAAAGAGGGTCTGCGGCGGGCAGATGATATCCAGTTCGCGGAAGAGGTTTTGCTTTTTCTCAAGGTTTTCTATTATCGCCTCTATAACGACGTCCCTGTCGGAAAAATCGCGCAGGTTGACCGTTCCCCGTATCCTGCCGAGAACTTCGTCCTTTTCCTCCGCCGTCATCTTGCCGCGCGCAACCACCTTTTCAAGGTCTTTAGCTATATTGTCGAGGCCTCTTTTGAGCAAGCCCTCGTCGGCCTCCAGAACGACCACGTCAAGGCCAGCCCTGGCGCAGACCTGCGCTATTCCCCCGCCCATGAGGCCGCATCCGGCTATTCCAACTTTCTTTCTTTCCATTTCATATCCTTTCCAAGGCCGCCTTCCGGCGCTCAGGCTTGTTAGAAGAGAACTCGCTCGGCCTGGACCATCTTGCCCGCCATTTCAGCCCGAAGCGCGATTACGTCTTCGCTGCGGCGGGATGCCAGCTCCGAAACCGCCTTGAGCGAGGCATCGTCGCCGCAGGCTATCAGGCACTGCTTGGCAAGACTCTCGGCGCGCTCCATCGACTCCTCGCAGACAATTTTGGCGGCGTTGGTTTTGAGCGCCACGGCGTCGCCCGAGGCGTTTATAAGGCGCTTGGCCCTAAGCAGGGCGGTTTCGGCGACAAAGGTGGCGGTTATGAGATCGGCCAGCCTCAAAAGGACCATCTGGTGGCCAGATACCGCCTTTCCGTACTTTCGCTGGGCAGAGTCAAGGGTTATGAGGGTGATTCTCTTGAGGTTGTCGACAAGGGCCTCCTGTGCGCCGAATTGGCCTTCGCCCGGCTCCGCCTTGGGGGTGACAAGGGCCTTTTGCGCCAGCTCCCCGAGGGGCAGTTCTCCCGCCGCCGCCTTGCGAAGGGTCATCGTGGCGATGACCACGCGGCAGATTTCGTTGGTGCCCTCGTAGATGCGGTTTATGCGATTGTCCCTGTAACAGCGTTCGGCTGAATATTCGGCGCAGTAGCCGTAGCCGCCGAGCGCCTGCACGTACTGGTCTGCCACATAGTCGTTGCCCTCGCTGCAAACCACCTTTGTTATTGCGCACTCGGCGCTGTATTCCTCGATAGAGCGAAGACCCGCCTCGCCGTACTTGTCGCCGGACTCCGCAAGGAGGCTGTCGATGAGCCCTATGGTGCGGTAGCTGGCGGATTCAGCCGCGTAGATGTTCACATACATCTGCGCCAGCTTTTCCTGTATCGCGCCGAAATCGGCCAGACGCTTGCCGAACTGCCTTCTCTCCAGGGTGTAGGCCAACGCTTCGCAGATAGAGCGCTTCGCCGCGCCAACCGCGCCCACGCCCAGCTTGAATCTACCGATGTTGAGGATGTTGAAGGCTATTTTATGGCCCTGCCCTATCTCTCCGAGGATGTTGGAGGCCGGGACCTTTGCGTCTTCCAGTATGACGGTGGTGGTGGTCGAGCCGCGTATTCCCAGCTTGTGCTCCTCGGGTCCAATTTTCAGGCCGGGGGTATCCTTGTCGACGACGAAGCCGGTGAATTTCTCGCCGTCGATTTTTGCGAAGACGGTGAATACGTCAGCTATTCCGCCGTTGGTGATGAACTGCTTGGTGCCGTT
>SRXB01000302.1 GCA_009724975.1 bacterium
CCCTCCCCCCGGAGGATAACGAGCCCGCCGCAAAAGAGCCCTTCCTGGAATACAGGTCGGGACTTCCCTTGACAACGCTACGATAACACTATAAATGGTACTTTACAACAAAATATATATTATTTTTTGTTGTTTTTTAGCTTTTTTACCATTTTTTGTTTTTTTGAGGAGCCATGGGAACTAATTTTTGTAGCAAAAGTGGTTTAGGCGACCGGCTCAGGGCGATTCGCGGCGAAGTGACCGTGGCGGAATTTGCTGCGAAGCTGGGGGTGCACAAAAACACCCTGGCCCGTTACGAAAGGGGGGATTCCTCTCCCGACGGGGCGCTGCTGGCCAAAATCGCGCTGGATTTCAAGGTAAGCGCATCATGGCTCCTGCTCGGGGAGGGGGCCCCTGTGGAAAAAAGCCTAGGAGCACTGGAAGGCGAGCCGCGCTGCGAGGGCCTTTTCAGGATGGTGGCCCAGGGGGACGCAATGGCCCCGACGCTTTTGGCGGGGGATTTGGCTTTCTGCGAGCCGACAGGGGAGTTTTTGGCCGACGGCCTTTACGCCATCGAGATCGGCGGGGCGCAATCGGTAAGGAGAATTCAGCTCTTGCCGGACGGCGCGATGAATATTCTCAGCGACAATCCCGCCTACCCTCCGGTGAGGGTTGAAAGCCGGCCGGTATCCGATTTTAAAATCTTGGGAAAAGCTAAATGGATCGCCAGGCGGGTCTGAAACCGAATCGCCGCCAATAAAAAGGCCGCCCCTTGAGAGGGCGGCCTTTTTGCTTCAGGCTATGGTGCTTTTACTTCTTCTTGAGGATTTCGAGGGCCTCGGCGCGGTAGGATTCCATAAGATAAGGAATCTTCGTCACCTTCGAGCACTCGTCGGTGAGGCTCATCAGCTCGTTGCGGGTGATGGATTCGAGGTTGAAGCACCTCGCGCCCGCCATAAGCTGCTGGAGGCCGACGCGCAGCTTGTCGGAGTAGCTGTAGATGCCCAGCGCTCCGAGCGGGAGCTTCTTGATCTCCTTGGCGCCGACAATCTTCTTGACCGCCTCGTGGCAGACGAAAATCTCCTCGACGGAGGAGCCGAACTGGCCGACCGACTTGGGCAGGTCGTCGTTCTTCATCCACTGGGCGATGTTTTTGCCGACCATGCCGGGAATCATGAGGGCTCTGCCCATGCAGACCGCCTTAACGAAGGGGGCGCCGAGGGCAATGGCCTTGAAGAGGTGGTCCTCGGTGGAGAAGCCGCCCGCGAAAGCGAGGTCCGGCACTCTTTCCTTCTGTTTCTTGAGGATGGTGGCGAACTCGTAGGCCGCGCTGTGCAGGTAGATGGCGGGCATGCCCCACTCCTGCATCATGCGCCAGGGGCTCATGCCGGTGCCGCCGGGGGCGCCGTCGATGGTGAGGAGGTCGATCTTGGCCTTGGAGGACCACTTGATCGCCTTGGCCAGCTCGTGGAGGCCGTAGGCGCCGGTCTTGAGGGTGACGCGCTTGAAGCCGAGCTTGCGGAGCCTGGCGACTTCGGCGTAGAACCCTTCCTCGTCGATGAAGCCGAGGCGGGAGTGGCGCTCGAACTCTTTAATGGCGCCTTCCTTGAAGGCTTTCTGGTTGACGGGGTCGGTGGGGTCGGGGGTTACGATGTAGCCGCGCTTTTTGAGCTCAAGAGCGCGCTCAAGGGAGCCGACCTTGATCTCGCCGCCGATGCACTTGGCGCCCTGGCCCCATTTAAGCTCGATGGTGTCGATCTTGTGCTTGTTGATGATGTATTCGGCGACGCCCAGGCGGGTGTCCTCGACGTTCATCTGGATGAGGATTTCGCCCTTGCCCTGCCAGTATTTCTTGTAGGCCTCGATGCGGCGGTCCATGTCGGGGGCCTTGGCAACCTTGCCGTTCTTTAGCTCAAGGGCGGGGTCGATGCCGCAGACGTTTTCGCCGCAGACGATGGTGACGCCGGAGACCGCCGCGCCAGCCGCGAAGTGTTCCCAGTTCTTGCGGGCTATCTCGGTGGAGCCCAGAGCGCCGGTGAAGATGGGCATCGCCATCGGCACCTTTATGTCCCAGCCGTAGGCGGTGGAGGTGTCGACCGCGGGGAAGGTGGCGGTGTCGGGGTTGCCGGCCACGCCCTTGGGAAGGCCCTTGGCGCCGCAGGCGTAACCGTGGATGTTGAGATGGGAGTAATCGACGGGGTAATCCTTGTCGCCGCCGGCGGTTATGTCGCCGAAGGGGCCGGGGTAGATGAGCTCGCGGCCCCTGAAGGTGGCCTTGAAGACTTCGCAGTTGCCCCTGCATCCGTCCATGCAGCGGGAGCAAAGGCCGCTTTGGGGGGCGACATCCTTGGAACGGTTGCCGGTTTGGGTTACATCCGAGCCGTTGGGACGCTGAAGATTCATCTTCTTCTCCTCATGATGCGGTTAGTGGATTAAAACGCCATTTTGTGAGTTTTTGAAGACGCTAACATCCTATGGGAAGACGGCTCCGGTAAATGGGTGAACACCCTACCTTTTCTGATTTTTCACCCTAATTTTCAGAAAAACAGATGCCGAATCGGGGCTTTTTTCTCCCTCAAGGCTAATCCTCGGGGAAAATCAGCCTGTGCTTCATGGCGATTCGGATCAGGCTCGGCAGATCGGAGGCACCCAGCTTTTTCATCATCG
>SRXB01000303.1 GCA_009724975.1 bacterium
AAGCACCTCTGCCCCTCCCCGAAGCCGCTCGTGTCCTCAACCTTCCCCATCCCCAGGCTCTCGTGACGCACGAGATCTCCCCTGAAAAAGTCACCAACCACAGCAAACCTCCGCGAAAAAAATTATTTACTTTCGTTGGAATATTGTAGGCGTTTTGTTCGGCTTTCGCCAGCGCCCATAAAAGAGCCGACGAAGCGGAACGGGCCGATTTAACTGGCAAATCGACATTCGGCGACGCGTATTGGCCGAAACCGCCCGGTCCATGGAAACCACGGCGTGGTAATATTAATATGAGAAAAAAATCTCTTGCTTATAGATAACTGATTTGGTATTAATTAATCCGCGTACCGGACGCTTCTTTGTTTTCCCTTTTTTACGGAGGTTTTTTGCATGTATCCGTTATTCGAGGTGCCGCTAATCGGGGGGCCGCTGCTGATAGCGCTCATAGCGACCTTCCACATACTGCCGAGCCACGTGGCCACAGGGGCCTTCTGGTTCACTTACTACGTCGAGAACAAGTCCTATAAGGAAAACCGCCCTGAACTGCTGGAATTTCTGAAGAAATTCAGCCTCTCCATCCTGATTTTCTGCTTCGTCACCGGCTCGCTCACGGGAATAGGCATATGGTACGCCGCCACCGCCATAAGCCCCCGCGCCATCACCGGCCTCATTCACAATTACGTGTGGGGGTGGGCCACCGAGTGGGTCTTTTTCATCATCGAGATAGCCGCTATTTACGCCTACTTCTACACTTTCGGCAAAATCTCCAGAAAAGCCCACCTGCGCGTCGGCCTGATTTACGCGATGGCGGCGTGGATAAGCATGGTCATCATCACCGGCATTCTCGGCTTCATGATGACGCCCGGCCCGTGGCTCAAGACCGGCGGCTTTTTCGGCGGCTTTTTCAACGACACTTACTGGCCCCAGCTTTTCATGCGCACCTCCTTCATGTTCGCAATAGCCGGCTCTTACGCCGCGATAGTGGCGGGCTCAATGAAAAGCGAAACCGGCGAGGAGATAAAGAAGCTCGCGGGCAAGTGGGGGCTGGCCGGAATGCTGGCCGGGGCGCTTTGCCTTGGCTGGTACGTGCTTAAAATGCCCGCCGAGGCCAAGGCAGTAATCGGCTCTCTCAAATTCGTCAAGACGATGCTTTACATGGGCGGCTTCACGGCCATCGTCATGGTTCTTTACTTCGTCCTTCTAGCGCTGGGCAAGGGCAGGTTCGTCACCCCCGCCGTGGGAGTGGCGATGATGGGGGTGCTCTTTCTGGCGATAAGCGGCGGAGAGACGGCCCGTGAAGTATCGCGCCGTCCCTACCTCATCCCCGGCTACATGTACTCCAACCAGATAATCGCCAGAGACCTCCCCGCCAAGGGGATAAAGTCCGAGGTGGAAAAGATGAACCGCGAGGGTTTTTTGACTAGTTACGCCTTCTTGCCCGAGAGCGTGAAGACGGTTAACGAGTCCAATTACCTCCTCGCGGGCGAAGCGGTGACCAAACTGCAGTGCGTAGCCTGCCACACCATTCCAGAAGGCGGACGAAACTCCCTTGCCGCCGCCTATAAGAGGGTTGCCAAGGACGCCGACGAGATTTTTGACCATCTCGACACCCTCGGCGACTACAAATACATGCCTCCGTTCGTGGGAACAGATGTAGAAAGGCGCGCCGCCGCCGCCTACATAGCCACGCTCACCGGAGGAAAAGGCGCGGACCCCAGTTGGGTCGCGACCGGAAACTGAAATTTAGGAGGCATGTGAGATGAATACCGCGCAAATGCTGCAAAACCTTCGCGATCCCATGGGGATTCCCTTTTACCCCTGGCTCTTTCAGGTGCTGATGGTGCTGACCTTCGCCCTGCACATTTTCATGGTCAACATAGTGGTCGGCGGCCTTGGCGTCGCCGTGTGGGCCCGCATCAAGGGCGGAGACTACCAAAGCCGCCTCTCGAATACCCTCGCAAAGACAACCACTGTTAATCTCTCGGTTGCGATGCTCCTGGGAATAGCTCCCCTGCTCTTTGTGCAGGTCATCTACGACCCCTTCTGGTACAGTTCGACCCTTATTAGCGGCTGGTGGTCGATGATCTTCCTCGGCGCCGCCATCGCGGGCTTTCTGGCCCTTTACGCCTTCTACCTCGGCAAGGAAAAATGCTCTTCGGGTTGCTCCGGCAACGGCTGGGGAATCTTCGCCCTTCTCTCTCTCCTTCTCTCCGGCGTGATAATGCACGTGCTTTCGATGCAGGCGCTCATGCCCGAAAAATGGGTCGAGTGGTACGCCCCCGCAGGCAAAATGCTCACCGGCGGCTGGGGCTTTCACGCAAAGGGCCACGGCAGGTTCCTCCACTTCATCGTCCCCGCCCTCATCAACACCGGCATATTTTTGATGCTCTACGGCTGGTACATGAACGCCAGAAGCGACGCCGACCGCCCTTACCTTAACTGGGTCGCCGGACTCGGCGCAAAAATCGCCAAATACGGCATGATGGCGCAAGTGGCGGCGGGCCTTTGGTTCCTGATGGAACTTCCCTCCAAAATAGCCTTCGCCGCCAATCCCGTCTTCATCGTCGGCGTGGCGCTGGCCCTCCTCGCGGCAGGATTTATTATCACCGCCGACCGCGACCCCATCAAAAAGGCCCC
>SRXB01000043.1 GCA_009724975.1 bacterium
ACCGCCTTCGCCGACATCGACAACGACGGCGACCTCGACCTTTACGTAATCAACTGGGCCGCCCCCAACGTCATGGCCCTCAACAACACCAACAACTCCGACTTCCTCAAGGTCAAGCTCACGGGAACCGTCTCCAACCACATGGCGGTAGGCTCCCGCGTGTGGGTGCGCGACGGCATAAAGCTCGTCGGCATGCGCGACATGGAAACCTCCTCCGGCTTTTGCTCCCAGCCCCCGCAGGAGCTGCACTTCGGCCTCTCCGCCGCCAAGACCTACACGGTAGAGGTCCGCTTCCCCAGCGGCCTTCGCAAGGTCGTGGAAAACGTCAAGGCCGGCCAGACCATCACCATAGAGGAACCCGGTGCGGTGGCCAAGAACTAGCCCCCGGAAAGCGATAAAAGAAAGAGGGCCGCGCCTTAGCGGCCTTCTTTTTTGCCTTCTGGCGGCCTTTTTGCTACTTGGATGCGCAGCCGCCCCAAGGGAAGCGGCGAAAACCGCCGAGGGCGCCCATTTCGTCGAGGGGCTAGTCTCCCTTGACGGACGCGGTTTCGAGGGGGCAACGGTCCACGCCTACCTCGCCTCCTCCTTTTCCGGCGGCAAAGAGCCAGAGCCAGCCGCAACCGCGCCATCGGCCCAAAGCGGCCGCTTTGAACTGCAACTGCCCGAAGGCTCCTACTTCATAACAGCCGGCGCCGAGGGAAAATTCGCCTATTTTGGCCGAAATCCGGTGAAAACCGGCTCCAACTCCCGAGGGATAAGCCTGCCGCTGGTCCCCAAAAGCGAGATGGCGGCGCAAAGCGTCCCCGAGGGGGATGAAGGGGTTTGGGGAAGGGTCCTCCACGACGGCAAGGCCGTAGAAAAGGTGGTGGTGATGGCCCATCTTCGCGCCGACACCGGCTTTCGCGGCCAGCCCTATGCCATGAGCGCACCAACAGGCCCCGACGGCTCCTACGCGCTCAAGCTCGAACCCGGCAGCTACTTCGTCACCGCCAAGAAAAGGGCGTCCGGCCTCGAAACCGGCCCGCTCGCCTCCGGCGACCTCTTCGGGGTCCTCCCAAGCCTGCCTCTTGAAATATCAAAGGGAATATCTATAAAGGACGACATACACCTAATAGAGCTCCCAAGCCCCGAACAGCAGGGACGCTTCAAGACCCGCTGGGCCAAGGTGGAGGGTCTGGTGGCGGACGGCGCGGGGAAACCGGCGGCTGGCTTTCGAGCCTGCCTTTACAAAAACCCCAAAATGCTCGGAGAGCCGGAATTCATCTCAGCCCCCACCGGACCAGACGGCAAATTCTCAATCTCCGTTTCGGCGGAAGGGCGCTTTTACCTCGGCGCGCGCCAAAGGCTGGGAGGCCCTCCCCAAAGCGGCGAATTGGTAGGCTTCATGCAGGGCGCGGAGCCCGAAGGGCTTTTACTCGAAGCGGGAGCCACCCTTTCCGGCATAACGGTAAAACTTTCGGCGGCCCCATGAAAAAGATAATTCCCCTGCTAATGCTTTTGCCGGTCGGCTGCGCCTCGCTCAAGGTGGCCGACGCCCCTACGCGGGGGGGCGAGTGGTCCGGCAAGGTGCGCCTTGAGAATTCGGTCGCGCTGAAACGGGGCGAAAACCTGAAAATAGCCCCCGGAACCGAAGTCTGCTTCGCCTTCAAGGACGAGGACGGAGACGGCCTAGGCGACATCTCCCTCTCCCTTGAGGGCGGCGACCTCGCGGCCCTCGGCACGCCGGAAAAACCCATACTATTCACCCCCTGCGACGACCACGCCGAACCCGGCCTCTGGGGCGAAATCAGGGTAGATTTCGGGAAAATCGACCTTAAATACACAGTGATTGAAGGCTCCACGCGCGGCCTTCACCTGCACTTCGCCTCGGGCCGCGTCGAGGACTCGGTGATAAGGGAAAACCACGACGGCACGAGAATCGGCGAATCCGCCATCGTTTTCGACCGCTGCCTTTTCGCCGACCAGGCGGGCAAGGGCTTCAACTCCCGCGCCTCCAAAAACACCGTCACCAACTCCCTTTTTCGGGCGAACAAAAGGGGTGTATTCCTCTTCGAGGGGGACGAGGGAAGCGTATTTAAGCAAAACATCTTCACCGGAAACGAAATTCCTTTCAGGCTGGGCGACTTTTACACCGGAAAACTCACAGTGGGACCAAACAAATGGAACGACCCCATCGGCGAATACAAACCCGAAGGGGTCGATGCCACGGTGGAGTTTCTTAGCGGCGAAGCGGCCTCTGCGGGGCCCAATAATTGGCCGATGGCGGGAATAGTCTGGAAAAAAGAGACGAAAGGGTTCTCCGACGCCATCGCGGCCAACGAACTTGGCCTTTACTCCCTCTCCTGGGAAGGCGGGGTGGAGCGCCGCTCTCTCTTCACGGGAGAAACGCTCGCCTCCCTGCCGCTTTCCGACCCCTCGGACGCTCCCCCTACCCTTTTTCGGGTAAACGGCAAAAGTTACCTGGCCGTCCAATCCTGGGACAGGGCCGTGCGTCTCCTGGACGCCGAAACCCTAAAAGAACTCTCCTCATGGCGCGAAGATGAGAGTCTGGCCGACGACCACCGCCAGTCTGGACCCGTATTTGCGGGCAATTGCAATATCCTCGCGGTTGGGAGCTGGGCCGGAAGGGTCTTGGGGTTCGACATTGCTGACGGCAATCTTGCAAAAAGGTGGGAATTTTCCACCGGCGGCGCGATAAGGGGCGACCTTGGCCTGTCCGAGGACGGCGAAACCTTATTCGCCCCCTCCGAAGACGGGAGCCTCTACGCCCTCGGTGTCAGGGACGGGTTTTTGAAATGGAAATTCGCGGCGAAGGCCCCTCTAATATCCGGCGTCGCAGAAAAGGGCCAAGTAGTGTGGTTCGCCGACAAGGAAAAAACCCTGTACGCCGTCAGCGGCGGCAAAATCCTTTACGAAGCCGAACTCGGGGGCGGAGCCTGGTACGCGAGACCGCTTCTGGAAGGCGGCGTTCTCTATCAGGGCGACGATTCGGGCCGTCTGGCCGCCCTTGAGGCAAAAAGCGGCAAAACCCTCTGGGAGCGCAGACTCCACGGCGGGGTAAGAAGCTCGCCAGTCACCGTCTCCGGCGTCCTCGCGGTGGTCACGGCGGGCGGGTCGCTGGCGCTGGTGGAACCCCAAACCGGCTTTCTCTACGACGAAATTTCGCTGGGCGAAGCCTCGATGGCCACTCCGGCGGCGCTGGGCGATTTTCTTTTCACCGCCTCCCGCCCGGGCGAAAACGCCCGCATTAAACTTGAGCGCTAGCCCCAATGGCGGTAAATTAAAAAGAAAAAATCAGGACGGAGCAGCCATGCATAGAAAAGTTATCATCGCCATAGCCATTTTACTGACAACCGCCGCAACGGGGATGGCCTGCGTGGGCAAATCGCTCGTCGTCGGCACCGACGGAACCCAGCGCTCCAAGGCGGCGGCTCAGATAATGGCGATACTGATAAACGAGCGCACCGGAACCACGGTTGAAATCTCCGATTACGAGGGCTACGACGGCCTCTTCAAGGAGATGACCCAGGGGGACGTAGACATCGCCCTCATGTACGTCGGGCAGGCCCTCGCAAAGGACGGCCAGAAGGCCCCCGACAACCCCTCGGCGGCTTTTGAGCAGGTGAAGAGCTACCAGCAGGAGAAGCACAACCTCGTCTGGCTCACCGACCTGGGCTTCCTTGAGGCTGGCAACCCCAACTCCCTTGCCGTGGCGGTGGCCCAAAAGCACACCATAAAAAAATTCCCCGCCCTCCCGCGCCTCATCGCCAAAACCCAGGGAAAGCTAGATGAAAAGGCCATTCAATCGATAAGTGCCTCCCCCAACATTTCGAAAGCCGCGCGCGATTACCTCAAGCTCATGAAGCTAATTTAAAGGCGAAATTTTCAGCCGTCAGGATTGGGGCTCGCGAGGGCCCCAATTTTTTTGCCCTAAAAAGTGACCCGCATTTGACGAATCGGAGAGTTGCAGGTATTTTTTATTCAAAGTAGCTGTCTTTTTAATGCGCTTTATCGTTGGGGGAACGATTGGTGACGAGTTTTTTTCAAGACAACAGCCTTTCCATCGGCCGCACTCCCTTAGTCAAGATAAACCGCCTGACAGGCGGCTCAAAGGCGCTGGTCCTTGCTAAAATCGAGGGGCGCAACCCCGCCTATTCGGTAAAGTGCAGGGTCGGCGCGAAACTGATTTTCGAAGCCGAAAAAAATGGGCTTTTAAAGCCCGGCATGACGGTGATAGAGCCCACAAGCGGCAACACCGGCATCGCCCTGGCCTTCGTTTGCGCCGCCAAGGGGTACAAGCTCATCCTCACCATGCCCTCCACGATGAGCGGCGAGCGGGTAAAGCTCCTCAAGGCTTTTGGCGCACAGGTGGTGCTAACCCCGGGAGGAAAGGGGATGCGCGGTGCAATCGATGAGGCGACCGCAATGGCCTCCAAATCGGGCAAATACTACATGCCAAACCAGTTCACAAACCCAGCCAATCCGCAGGTTCACTTCGAAACCACCGGCCCGGAGCTTTTCACCGACAGCGGCGGCAAGATAGACTATTTCGTGGCGGGGGTCGGCACCGGCGGCACGATTACCGGCGTCGGAAGATACCTTAAGCACGAGAAAAACCTTGCGACCATAACGGTGGCCGTGGAGCCCGCAGCCTCTGCGGTATTGTCGGGCGGCTTGCCCAGCCCCCACAGGATTCAGGGGATAGGCGCGGGGTTTCGCCCCTCCGTCCTGGACATGTCCGTGGTGGACCAGATGATGACGGTGACGGATGAAGAGGCTTATGAGGTGTCAAGGCGGCTTGCCCGCGAAGAGGGGATAATCTGCGGCATTTCCAGCGGCGCGGCGATGGCGGCGGCGCTCTCCATAGCCTCCCGGAAGGAGGCGGCGGGAAAGACGATAGCGGTGGTGCTGCCCGATTCCGGCGAGCGGTATCTCTCCACCGACCTTTACGAAAACTAGCCGCCAAACCAATCGCGGCTCAAGAAAGAAAAGCCCCCGTAAAGGGGCTTTTTTGTTTCAGGCGCTATTTGACCGGCTCCTCGCCGGAGGTTTTTATTCCGTAACCCGTGAGTATCGTACCATCGAGCTTCCCAAGCTCGGTAAGGGCCTTGGCGTAGTCCGAGCGGGCCTTTTGGGTCGCGATTTTGGCCTTTGTCTCGTCGCGCCTCGCCAGCGCCGCCTCGTAACCGGTCCCCCTTCCGGCCTCGAAGAGGTCCGCCGCGCTTTTGGCCTTCTGGCTCTGGAGTTTTTCGGAGGCCTCGGCTGCGTTTATCTGGTTTTTGAGCCTCAGGGCCTCCACATACTGGGTGCGGACCTCTACCTCGATAAGCTCAAGGAGGTTCTGGAGGGACTGCTCCGACATCTCTCTGCTCAGGATTGCGCTTTTTTCCTCCGCCTTGGCCCCGCGATTGCCGACCGGCGCCTGCCAGCTAAGGCCAGCCCCCAAATCGTAGCTTTCGCCGCCAAGGTCGGCCACCGCGCCGGTGAAACTCTCGGCGTAGCCGCTTTTACCCAGGGACAGGAAGAAATCCAGGCGCGGCAAGAGGCCGTTTTTTGTCTTGGCGACGCGAAGGTCGCCCTTTTTAAGGGCTATGCGCGCCTGGTTCGCCTCGGGCCGCAGGGTTTTGGCGTTTTCGATGCGCGTTAAAAGCGCTCCCTCGCCGCCGTCGGCCCTTGCGGGTTCATCAGTGGAATTTATCTCGGTGGAAAAGGGGTCTTCGGCCTTGGGGCTGATTACGCGGATTAGCGCGATGCGCGCCTTTTCCAGCGCGCTTTGCGCGTCTATGAGGTCTTGGGCGCAAAGGGCGGTCTCCGCCTTTGCAGTGACGAGTTCCACCGAGGCGGTCTTTCCCGCCTCGATGCGAAGCGCCGTTTCGTCTTCGTTTTGGCGCGCCAGTCTCAGGGATTCTTCGTAGATCGCCACCGACTTTGCGGCGAAGTGGTGATTCCAGTAAGCCTCCACCGCGGAGAAGGCGGTGGACTGGGCAAGGGCGCGCACCTCGTATTCGGAGAGGCTGGTCTCAAGCCCCGCCATCCGGACTTCATAAAGGTTGGCGTCCTCGCCCCGCCCCCGCATCAGTGGCTGGCTGGCCGAGGCCCCAAAACGGATGGAGGAGAGCTTTTCGGCTACGGTAGCGCTCCCCTCGGCGGCGAGAGTGAGGCCGTCATGGGTCTTTTTTTCGAGGGAGGAGGTGACCGCCAGCGATTTTTCGTCGCTCTTTGCCGGACCCGGATAGTCAGCCCGTGATTTTGAGAGGGTAGCCTTGCCGGAGAAGAGCGGATCGAAGGCGGAATATGCCACCTCCTCGGCCTGGCGGTTTATCAGGGTATTGTATTTCTGGACGGCGAAGGCGCGGTTGTTCTGGAACGCCATCATGACGGCCTCCCCTTCGCTCAGGAAAAGCTTCTGGTTTTCGGCCAGCGCAAGAGCGGGGCAAAGGAGCAGGGCCGCGATTGCGGCGAAGGGCAGGGCCATTTTCCCCAACTTTTCACTCCTATTCATGGCGCAAGGCCTCGATGGGGTCGAGTTTGGAGGCTTTCCAGGCGGGGTAGAGGCCGAAAAAGATGCCGATGCCCGCCGAGACGCCGAGCGCCAGAAGGGCGCTGCCTGTTTCGGTGACGGGGGTTATGGAGGAGGTGAAAAACGGTATCGCCATCGCGCCCATTATTCCCAGAAGGACGCCGACGAGGCCGCCAAAGCCGCTCACTATCACCGATTCCACCAGAAATTGGGTCATTATGTTGGCCTCGGTGGCGCCTATGGCCTTGCGGATGCCGATTTCACGGGTGCGCTCGGTCACGGTGACTATCATCACGTTCATAATACCTATTCCGCCAACCACCAGGGAGATGGCGGCTATGCCGCCGAGAAGCAGCCGGAAGACGTTGGTGACTTCGGACATGTTTTTCTTTATTTCGTCCATGTTGGTTATGGTGAAGTCGTTTTCGTCGCCCCGGGCGATTTTGTGGCGCTTTCTCAAAAGAGTCTCCACGTCGCTCTGGACCGAGGCGGTGATGGATTCGGACTGGGCCTGTAAGTTGACTTCGCGCAGGTTTTCGGTGCCGATTATCTGGTTCATGGCGGTGGTGTAGGGGACGAAGAGCTGGTTGTCGGGGCTTCCCCACCCTTCGCCCTTGGCTTTTATCTTCCCGATTACGGTGAAGGCGATTCCCTTTACCTTCACAATTTCCCCGACCGGATCGGTTTTCCCGAAGACCGTGTTGGAGAGCTCGGAGCCGATGACCGCGATTCTAAGGTTTCTCTCAACCTCCCCCTCGGTAAAGATTCTGCCGTTTTCCAGCTCTATGTCGCGCAGGGAAAAGTAGGAGCTTGAGGTGCCGAATAAAGAGCCCTGGGTGTTTTTGCCGAAGTATTTTATCTGCGCGCTCGCCCGCGCCACCGGCGCGACCATGGCGACGCCCGGGACTTCTTCAAGGATGGCCCTGGCGTCTTCGACTTTAAGGTCCTGCTGGGTTCCGGTCGAGACGCCGCCCCTGCCGCGAAGGCCCGGCGAGACGATCATCACATTCGCTCCCATGGAGGAGAGGCGGCTTAAAACCTGCTTTTGCGCGCCGGTCCCTATGGCGAGCATGGCGATTACCGCGCTGGTTCCGATTATTATTCCAAGCGCCGCGAGCGCGGAGCGAAGTTTGTTGGAGGCAAGGCTTTTTATTCCGACTTTTACGGTGGCGGAAAGGTACATGCTAGGCCTCCCCCGCCACTATGCGCCCGTCCATCATCTTTATCTGGCGCTTGCAGTGCGACGCTACGAAGGGGTCGTGGGTGACGATTACTATCGTCTTTCCCTCCTCGTGAAAGCGGGTGAAGAGGTCCAGAATCTCCCTGCCGGTGGCGCTGTCGAGGTTTCCCGTCGGCTCGTCGGCCAGGATTAGCGCCGGTTCTGTGACGATGGCGCGTGCTATGGCTACCCGCTGGCGCTGGCCGCCGGAGAGTTTGACCGGCTCGTGCTGCATTCGCGAGGCCAGCCCCACTATCTCAAGCGCCTCCTTAGCCCGCTCCCTTGCGTCGCCACTGCCCGCGTAAATCAGCGGCAATTCCACGTTTTCAAGGGCGGTGAGGCGCGGGAGGAGGTTGAAGGTCTGGAAGACGAAGCCTATGTATTTGTTGCGTATCTGCGCCAGCCTGTCGCCCGCGAGGGAGGAGACGTCCTCTCCGGCGAGGAGGTAGCGGCCCGAGTCCGGCCTGTCAAGGCAGCCGAGTATGTGCATTAGGGTCGATTTGCCGCTGCCGGAGGGGCCGGTTATGGCGGCGAACTCCCCTTCGCGCACCTTTAGCGATACGCCGTCCAGGGCGGCCACGACCTCTTCGCCCACCTGGTAGCGCTTGACCAGCGCCTCCGTATTTATGACGAATTTTTCCATTTTAGTGGAGCGGCCCGGGCATGGGTCCTCGGTTGTTGCTCCAGTTGCCGTTTTTGGCCTTCTGGACCAAAACCTTCTCGCCCGCCGAAAGGCCGGAGACGATCTGGATGTTTTGCCCGTCGCCGATGCCGGTCTTTACGGCGCGCTCCTCCTTGCCGGAGGCGGTCAATACGGTGACCATCTCGCCCCCGTTGGAGCGGTAGACGCAGTCCGACGGAACAGCCACCACATTTTTCCTGCTCTCTGTCATTATCTCGGAGGTGGTCGTCATCTGGGGCTTGAGGAGGTTTTTGTTCGGGGAGCCGATCTCTATTTTGACCTCGAAGGTGACCACGTTGGAATTTACCGTTCCCCTCGGGGCGATGCGCTGCACCTCTCCCATAAAAAGCTCCTTGGGGTACGCGTCGGCCTTTATCACCGCCTTTTGCCCAGCTTTCACCACCCCAATGTCGGACTCGTCGACCGAGGCGAGTACGAAGATGCGCCCAAGGTCTGACACCACCATTATCGTTGTGCCGCCGCCCACGTTGCTGGTGGCCGAGGAGATGATCTGCCCCTTTTGGACGCCTCGTTGGGTAACCACGCCGTCAAGCGGGCTGTAAACGCTCGTCTCCTTGACCTTTAGCTGGGCCTGCTCAAGGGCCAGGGTGTAATTTTCCACCGCCGCCCGCGCGCTTTCGATTTTTTGCGCGTCTATCTCAAGGGCGCGCTCCTTGGCCTCAAGGGTAAGGGCGGAGCTTTTAGCCGCCTCAAGGGCCGCCAGAGCCGTCGCCTCGCCGTTTAAGGAGGTTTCCATCTCCTCTTTGCTTATCAGCGCCTTGGCGTAAAGCTCCTGGTTTCGTTTGGCCTTCGTTTTCGCGTCCGAGTAAGAGGTTTCGGCGGATTTCACCTTCGCGGCGGAGTTCTCCCTGTCGGCCACAAGGTTTTTCTGGCTGACCTCAAGGGTCTTTTCGGCCATGCGAAGCTCGGCCTCGGCGGAGCGCAGGTTTGCCTTGGCTTTCTTGAGCGAGTTCTCCTCGTCCTCGGGGTCCAGGCGCATCAAAAGTTGCCCCTTTTTAACCGAGTCCCCAACCTCCACCGGCAGCTCGACTATCTCTCCGCTGGCCTTGCACTTTATTTCCACGTCAAGGTTTGGGTCTACGGTGCCGCTGGCCGTCACCTTCTCCACGATGTCGGAGATGGCCGCCACCGCCGTCTTCTCCTCGACGGGCTTCTCGACGGCGCGGTTTTTGTACCAGTAGACGCCGCCGCCAAGAGCCGCGATAACCAGAAGGAGAAGTATCAACTTTTTCAAAACGAGCCTCCCGAACAGACCTTCAAACAACCGTTTGCATTCTGGCCGCGAAAAAGGCGCGGGGTGAGCGCGCCTTTTGGTGGATTACTTGATTTCGTAAGAGAATTCGTCGATGAGGGTCTTTTGGCCTATCACGGCCTTGGCCTTTACGGTGTATTTGCCCTTTGACTTCAGCTCCACGTCGGCGCCGTAGCCACCCTCCATCGCCATAGCCATAGCCTGGGCCTTGTCTCCTGCGGGGGAAACGGTCAGGTAGCCCACGGTGGCGTCCTTTACGGCGACCCCCTTGGGATCGGCAAGGTAAAGCATGAGGTGGTGGCTCTTCATCTCCATCTTGGAGTGATCCATCTCCATGCCCTTGGCGGACTTTGCCATCTCGGCGGCGTTGTCGATGAGGTGATAGGACATCTGGTATCCGTCTACCTTAACATCGCGGATCATTACGCCCTTTGGCGCCGCGCCGCCCATCTTCATGGCCCCGTGGTCCATGGCGAGGGCGGAAGAGGCTACGGCGAAAAGTGAAAGAGCCAAAACAACGGCCTTGATTTTCATTTTAAGACTCCTGTCTTTGGTATATTTTGGCCAGAGAATTATACACTCTTTTTGACTCTCGGCGAACCCAAAGGGTTTAGCGAAGTTATCACCTTTGGTCATATTCGCGAAAAGGCAAAAGAAACCCCCCAGGTGAAAACGAAGGTCGCATTGAGCATATTCCTGATAGTCGCAATCACGGTTTACACCCTCGTGCACCTGATAGCGTGGTGGGGGGCAAGGCCGGTTTTGCCCTTTTCCCCCTTGGCCGCATGGCTTTTTTTCATCCCCATGATAATAACCCTGCCCGCCGTCAGGCTCCTAGAGGAAGCCGGACTTCAGACCCCCGCAAGGTTGTGGGCGCTGGTGGGCTACTCGTGGATGGGGTTCGTCTTCCTCCTCTTTTCCCTCAGTCTTTGCCTTTTGGCGGTGGAGCTTTCGCTTGCCGCCGCCTCCAAACTCTCCGGCGGCAACTTCATAGCCTCCTTTTACACGCCTAAAGTATCAGGAGCGATTATAGCGGTGGCCTTAATCGCAGCCCTTTACGGCCTTCTCGACGCCAGGCAGATTCGCACCGAGCGCGTAACCCTCAAAAGCTCTAAATTGCCGCCGAACGTGGAGAAAATTCGGGTGGCGCAAATATCCGACGCCCACCTCGGCCTCATCCTGAGGGCCGGATTCCTCAAAAAAGTGGCCGCTATAATTGAGGAAAACTCCCCCGACATCCTTGTGGCGACCGGCGACATAGTAGATGCCCAGCTAAACCACCTGGACGGCCTTTCGGAGATTTTTTCCGCCATAAAGCCGCCCCTCGGCAAATACGCGGTGCTGGGCAACCACGAAAGCTACGCGGGGCTGGGGAACAGCCTCGATTTTCTGGATAAAAGCGGTTTTAGGCTCCTGCGCGACGAAAGCGTGACCTCCGGCGGGGCGGTGAATATCGCGGG
>SRXB01000304.1 GCA_009724975.1 bacterium
GAGGACGATTTTTATGAGGAGCCCCAGAGCGGCGAATCGCCGGAAGAGATCGACGACGGCAGCGAGTAGTTTTTAAAAGGAGGAATTCATGTTCGGCGAATTAGAGCTTGCGATAACCGGTTTTGGCGTGGAAATGACCAGAACAGGGGTTGTCGCGTAGGTAAATAGTGTGGCTTGCGCGATTCCCGATGAATTGAAAGAGGATCGCGACAATGGTTTTGGAAAATATCGGCTGGAATGGCTCGTTCGCGCGGGAATTCGCAAAATTCGAGGGCGGCGGCGTTGTTCCGGCGAGGGTTTGTTTCGCATCCAGGGGCCATTACAGGCTTTTGGCCGAAAATGGCGAGCTGGTAGGCCTTGTTTCGGGAAAACGGCGGCAGGGCGGCCTCATGCCCGTTGTGGGCGACTGGGTCGCCGCCGAGCTTTTGGATTTTGAGACCGCGCTGATTAAAGAGGTTTTGCCGAGGCAAAGCCAAATTCTCAAAAGCGACGCCGCCGAGAGAAAATCCTTTTCGGATGCGCCGGTGTCGGTCAATCCGGTGGTCTCGAACGTAGATCTTTGCCTCATAGTGTGCGGCCTCGACCGCGATTTCAACCTTCGAAGGCTGGAGCGCTATGTCGCCCTAGTTTATGGAGGTGGCGTCCAACCGGCCATCCTGCTCAACAAGGCGGATCTATGCCCCGACCCGGAGTCGATGGTTGCCCAGGCTTCCTCGGTGGCCGCCGGGGTCTTCGTTGCGGCTATTTCCGCAAGAGAAAGCTCCGGCGTCGCTCTGGTGAGGGATTTGATCGGCTCCGGCAAAACGGTGTGCATGCTGGGCTCGTCGGGGGCGGGCAAGTCAACCCTTCTCAACAGCTTGATGGGCTCCCAGCTAAGGGCGACCTCCTCCACCAGCGACCATAGCGGCAAGGGGAGGCACACTACCACCAGCCGCGAGTTGTTCCCCATTCCGGGGGGCAACGTCCTCATCGACACCCCGGGCCTCAGGGAGGTGGCGGTGTCGAGCTTTACGGGAATAGAGCTGGCTTTCCCCGAAATATCGGCCTTCGCGGAAAATTGCCGGTTCAGGGATTGTTCCCACACCTCCGAGCCGGGCTGCGGCGTATTGGCGGCGGTGGGGGAAGGCCTGCTGGATTGGGAACGGCTAGAATCCTACCATAAGCTCCAGAAAGACGCGGTGAGAAGGCAAAAAGCCGCCGACGGCACCCTGGCCGCCGAGGAGCGGGCCAAGTGGAGGTCGATACATAAGTCGATGCGCCACCTTAAGAAGTAACGCAAACGAAAAGGGGCTCTGGCAACCAGAGCCCCTCTTTTTATTTGCGGGAAATTCGCGCTAATCCCTGAATCCGTATTTTTCCCTAAGCCTGAAGGAAATCTCGCGCAAAACGTCGTAGCAGCGCTCCACAGTCTCGCCCTTGTCGGGGTTTACAAGCGCGCAGGTGGCGGGCATGAGGAGCGATTCGGGCAAAAGGCGCTCTCGGGGTATCCCAGCCTTTTCCAGCACCTCCCAGAACCCCTCTATCTGGTCGTAAAGGGCGTTTATGTCGGTGGAGTTGAACTCGTCGTAGTTCGCCGGAACCAGCCCCCACCCTATCGTGCCGCCCTGATCGAGGAATTTGACGATTGAAGGTACGTAGTTGATGAAGCGGTCGCCCCTGCCGAAGGCGTTGAAGGAGAGGATGTCCATTTTGGTCTTCAGGAGGAAATCCCAGTCCGGATTGCCGCAAAGGTGCACCCCGCGCCTGCCTTCCACCATCGAAAAGAACCTGTCCATGTCGGCGCGGGCCTGATCCTCGGCGTAGCCGGACATGGAGGAGAAGATGAACTCCAGCCCGGGTTCGTCGACGAACATGAAGGAGCGCGGGTTTTTCGCGCGAAGTTCCTCTCCCATGACGTTGACCTTTTTCGCCATGAAATCCAGCAAAAACTCGCGCACCTCGTCGTTGTAGAGCACCTGCCTGCCGTTTTCGTCGTGGACGTTGAGGCCAAAAGAGATCGGCCCCTCGAACTGCCCGCGTATCGCGTAGTATTTGCTTAAATCCCGCTCAAGGAATTCGTGGTAGACGGCTGAATACTTTGGCGAGAGGCGGTAGATTCCGGGGTCTTCCATCCTTTCAAGGAACTCGGGAAGCTCGTCAATGAAGCGGCCCGTGTCGAACTCGACGCGGTTGTCCACGTCATTTATGCGTATACCGGGGAAGTTTTCCGAAACCTGCACGTACATGTCTTCCCAGTAAGTCATCTTGGGAAGTTGCGGCCAGAAGGGGATGTCGAGCGAGAAGGCTAGGTCGAGCCCCTTTTTCACGTCGGTGTGGGGCAGTATTCCCATCGCGGTGGTTTTCAGCTTCCCCTTAAAGTCCATCTCTCTTCCTTTAGGTGCGGGTTTTGTTTGATTAGAAGGTAAAAGTTGACACGAATTTACATTCGAGCGCGAAGCGCGAGCCACGAGCGGAACGCGAGCCTAACGTCGCAACCCAAAACGGCCCTTTCAACGAAGCAGTGAGCGAAGCGCGGTAAGGGCGGCGGCGGGTTGAGTGAAACGAATGCCCGCCACGCCCAAGCCGGAGCGAGCGGTCGAACGAAGTGAGAGCTTTGTTGCAGGGCCGGTTTCTTGCCCACTTCTTTTAAAA
>SRXB01000305.1 GCA_009724975.1 bacterium
TCAATCCCCGAGTTTTTTCATCATCTCGGCGAAGAAGTTTTTCGCCATCTCGGCGGATTCCTCCTCGCTGGGCTTTTGCGCCTTTTCGCCGCGCTCGGTAAGGACAAGGGGGACCTCAAGCAGATAGCGCGACGGCTCGGCCCTGCGCGAAGAGCCTCTTCTGGCCCTATTGAAAGCTCTTGAGAGGTAAAGCTTTTCCTTGGCGCGCGTCATGCCCACGTAACAAAGCCTCCGCTCCTCCTCCTCCCTGGCCGTCTCTCCCTCTTCGGGCCGCATAGGCAAAAGCCCCTCCTCCATTCCCGCAAGGAAAACCACCGGAAACTCAAGGCCCTTTGCGGAATGAAGGGTCATAAGGGTAATCCCCTCCTCTTCGCGCTCTTTGTCCTCCGGCGGGTCTAGGGTCACCGCCTCCAAAAAATCGGAAAGCTCTACCTTTTTGCCCTTGCCGACGGCGTAAACAGCATCGACCGTCTCCATGAGAATCGCGGTGCGGACCTCTATCGCCCTGGGCGACTCGTAAGAAGAGCGAATCTCCTCCTTAAGGCGCGACTCCTCTATGAACTCGGCGAGATTTTTCGCGGTTATTCCCTCCGCGCGAAAACGCTCGCGCCACCCCGAGAGCAATTCCAGCAAAGAGAGGGCTCCCGAGCGCGCCGGCCCGTTCGCTATCTTTCCCGCTTCTGCGGCGAGGACGAAATAAAGCGGCTTGCCGAGCTCCTTGGATTTTTCCTCAAGGGCCAAAAGAGTCTGGTGGCCCAGCCCGCGCCTGGGGACGTTTGCGATGCGAAGTAGGCTGGCGTTGTCGGCTGGATTATGGATTATCTTCAGGTAGCTGATGAGGTCGCGTACCTCTTTGCGGTCGAAAAAGCGCGTGCCGCCGACCACCACATGCGGCAGGCTCTGCGCCCTAAGGGCCTGCTCGAAGGGGCGCGACTGCCCGTTGGTGCGGTAGAGTATCGCGTAGTGGGCATAGGGGCGGCTTTTCTTGAACCGGTCGGCAAGTATGGCCGCCACCACCCTTTCCGCCTCGTCGTTCTCGTCTTCCCCCTCTATGAAGGCTATCAGATCTCCCGCGCCCTTCTGCGAGCGCAGGGTTTTGGGGTGCCGGGAGGAGAGGCCGGAAACCACGGCGTTGGCCGCGTCCAGAATATTGGCGGTGGAGCGGTAATTCTTGTCCAGCACCACCGTGGACGCGCCGGGGAAATGCTCGGGAAAGCGCAAAATAAGCTCCACGCGCGCGCCACGCCAGCCGTAAATCGACTGGTCGTCGTCGCCGACGGCGCAGATGTTGCCGCCCTCGGGGCAAAGGGCTTTCAGCAGCAGGAACTGAACGAGGTTGGTATCCTGGTATTCGTCCACGAGAAGGTGCGAAAATTTTGCGCGCCACCAAGCCCGTGCGTCAGGGTGTTCATTGAAAATCCTCAGGGGGAGGAGGAGGAGGTCGTCGAAATCCGCCGCCGATTGCGCCCGAAGGAGCCTTTCGTAAACGCCGTAGGCCGCCGCGAGGGGCCGCTGGTCGGGATCTGCCTCCCCTTGGGCGTCTTCGGGGGTCTTCGCGTCGTTTTTCCAAAGGGAAATCGTCTCGCCCAGAAAGCCCGGGTCTACGGGAAGGTTCATATCCCGCGCCAGCTGCTTTAGCATCGAGCGGCGCTCCCCCTCGTTCAAAAGGGTGAGCCCCTTGCCCATTCCAATGCGTCGCCCCTCGGTCTTGAGGATATTCAAGCCAAGGGAATGGAAGGTGGAGACGGCAAGCCCCTCGCTTGAAGCCCCGCGAAGCAGGGAGAGTGCGCGCTCCTTTACCTCCCTTGCCGCCTTGTTGGTGAAGGAGAGGGCAAGAATGCGCTCTGGCTCGACGCCGCTCTCTATCAAGCGGGCTATGCGGTGGGTTATAACCCTGGTCTTGCCGCTGCCCGCCCCAGCCAGGACCAAAAGCGGGCCTTCGCCGTGGAGTACGGCGCTTTGCTGCTCCGGGTTCAGGCCTTTTAAAAGGGACATGGCAACTTCCCGAAAATTAAAAAAGGCTCCGGATCTCCGAAGCCTTGTGGTTTTGGTGGGCGATGCAGGGTTCGAACCTGCGACCCCTGGCATGTGAGGCCAGTGCTCTACCGCTGAGCTAATCGCCCTTGTGGAAACACGCTTATACTAAAAGGGGCTGGGCTGGTCAACCCCGTTTATCCCCGAAGGGCGTCCATGAGGCCGTCGAGATCGCCGACCCCCACCAATTCGGCTTCTTTGATGATTTTAGAGCCCTTCAGTTCCTTTGCCTGCCTTTGAGGAAGAACCGCTCGCCGAAAGCCGAGCTTGAGGGCCTCCCTGACCCTGTCCTCGGCGCGGGAAACGCCCCTCACCTCGCCAGCCAGCCCAACTTCCCCGAAAAAAACGGCGTCTTTGGGAAGGGGCTTGTCGATGTAGCTGCTTATGACGGCGGCGACAAGGCCAAGATCTCCGGCGGGCTCGGCGGCCTTGAGGCCGCCCGCGACGCTGACGAAAATATCCTGCCCGCAAAGGGAGAGCCCGAGCCTGCGGTCCAAAAGGGCGCTCAGGATTTGCACGCGGCTTCGCTCCACCCCCGAGACGGTGCGCTGGGCGGTTCCGAAATTCTGTGGCGAGACGAGCGCCTGCACCTCGAC
>SRXB01000306.1 GCA_009724975.1 bacterium
GAATAAAAGGAAAAGGGCGTACACCCAAAATGTACGCCCTTTTCGCGGATAAGTGAATTGTCTATCGAGCCTTGCGGCCCTTTTTTTACTCGGCGCCGATGCCGAGGTAGGTGCGGAGCTTCTCGTCTTCGAAAGCTTCTTCCGCGCTGGGTTCCTTAGTCATGAGGGATACCAGCCAGCCGACGACGAAGGAGGCGGTCATCGAGATGATCGCGGGGTTCTTCATCGTCCACACCTTGGGATCGTTGGCCAGCCAACCGAAGAGGCTGGCGGAGACGGGCTTGCCGTCGACCATTACGGTGTTCTTGAATACGTCGCCCCAAACGGTGGAGCTGACGAGGATCAGGCCGACGGAGAGGAAGGCTCCGGTGAGGATGGAGGCCACCGCCGCGGGGGTGGTGAACTTCTTCCACATGATCGACATGATGAGGGCGGGGAAGTTGGCGGAGCAGGCTATCGCGAAGGCGAGGCCGACCATGAAGGCAACGTTCTGGCCCTTGAAGATTATGCCGAGCAGTATGCCGCATATGCCGAAGACCAGGGTGGCTCTCTTGGCCATTTTGACCTGCTCGTGCTCGGTGGCGTGGCCGCCCTTGATGACGCTGACGTAGATGTCGTGCGAGAAGGCGGAGGCGCCGGCGAGGGTGAGGCCCGCGACGACCGCGAGGATCGTTGCGAAGGCGACGGCGGCGATGAGGCCCAGGAAGGGGGTGCCGCCGAGTAGTTCGGAGAGGAGCAGCGCGGCCATGTTGCCGCCCTTGTCCATCTGGGAGATGACGGCGCGGCCAAGCTCGCCGCTGTTGCCCTTGATGAGCGCGGAGGCGCCGAAGCCGACTATCGGGATTATGCAGTAGAAGTAGCCGATGAAGCCGGTCGCGTAAAGAACGGAGACGCGGGCGGCCTTGGCGTCGGGAACGGTGAAGAAGCGCATGAGAATGTGCGGAAGGCCCAGAAGGCCGAGCATCAGCGCCAGACCGAGCGATATGGCGTCGATGGGGTTGCTTATAAGGGCGCCGGGTTCCAGCGCGGCCTGTCCGTACTGCTTCACTACTTCGGCGTAGAGGTTGCCGGGGTTGAAGCTGAACTTCGCAAGGACGAGGATCACAAGGATGGTGACGCCGGTAAGGAGAAGGACGGCCTTGATGATCTGGACCCAGGTGGTCGCAAGCATGCCGCCGAAGAGAACGTAGGCCAGCATGACGCAGCCGACCAGGATTTCGGCCACTTCGTAGGGTATGCCGAACATCATCTTGATGAGTGAGCCGGAGCCGACCATCTGCGCGATGGTGTAGAAAAGAACGGTAAGTATGCCGCCGATGGCGGTGGCTATGCGCACGGGGCGCTGGCGCAGGCGGAAGGTCACGACGTCGGCGAAGGTGTACTTGCCGAGGTTGCGGAGGGGTTCGGCAAGGAGGAACATGAGGGCGGGCCAGCCGACCAGCCAGCCGGTGGCGTAGATCATGCCGTCGTAACCCTTGAGGGCGACGAGGCCGGCGATGCCGAGGAAGGAGGCCGCCGACATGTAGTCGCCGGCGAGGGCAAAGCCGTTCTGGAGGGCGCTGACCGAACGGCCGGCGGCGTAGAACTCGCTGGCTGTCTTGGTCTTCTTGGCGGCCCAGTAGGTGACGTAAAGGGTAGCCGCGACGACTACGAAGAAGAAGAATATCGAAGACGCGGTGGGCGCGCCCAGCGACGTGTTGATGGTGGGGGCAGCCGGAGCCGCGTCGGCCGCGAAGGCCGCGGAAGCCAGCAGGGTGGAGGCGATAGCTGAAAGAATCTTTTTCATGGTCGCCCCCTTACTTCATCATGTCTTTAAGGCGCTGGACTTCAGGGTCATAGACCTTGTTTGCCCAAACGATGTAAACGACGGTGAGGAGCCAGGAAAGGATGATCGTGAGGACGCCGAGGGGAATTCCTATGGGCGTGACCTCTCCTATCTTGGTAGCCAGGAAGGGTTTGTTATAACCTATCAGCAGGATGTACCCGTAATAGATTATGAAAAGAAGGATGGTGAGGGTTATGGAAACCGACCATCTTTTTGCGACGAGGGCCTTGAATTCGGGCGACTCGAGCATTTCGTGCGTTGTTTTTTTGGCCATTAGTAGCCTCCTGAACTTGCCCGTGAATTTCGTCCGGTTATGTAATGAAGACAAATTATCGATCTTATAAACGGCCGCATTCCTTGCTCCGCTACTGAAAAACACCTCCTTTCATCTTTTAGAGCCGACTCTCACTCGCAATCCCTCCGCCCGGGCACGGGCTAAGCTCAGGGGAAAAATAGCGAAGATTGAGCCATTCTGCATGCCGACTTGAGACGAATATAAAACATTGTCTCATTATAGTCAACAGCAAAAGTCCATTTTCCAAAACTGCGGCCTGCTTTGGATTTTATTCCTGTATTTACGGGCATTTGCCTGTTTCGCGCAAAATAACGTGTTTTTAATGCATTTGGTGCCTATCAGGTAAAGAATACCGTGGAATGGGCGTTTGTCAAATATCCCGATGGGAAGTTGCCCATGTCAAATTCGCGGCGCGGATAAAAAAAGGGGGCCGTTTTTTAAGACGGCCCCCTTCGGGTGGCGAAAACTGGCGGATGGGGTGAGATTCGAACTCACGGTACCTT
>SRXB01000044.1 GCA_009724975.1 bacterium
CCCTTGCAGAGCTTAATGGATGTTATGAAAATATTATACTTTCACCAGTATTTTTCCACACCAAAAGGCGCAAACGGCACCAGATCTTACGAAATGGCGCTGGAATTAACCCGTAGGGGACATGAGGTCTGCATTGTCTGTTGCGGCGATGAGCGATCGGAGGTCGGACTTGACAAGGCCTTCCGGCTAGGATCTAGAGAAGGTGAAATCGCAAAGGGATTCAGAGTCATCCAACTGAAAATACCTTACGCAAACAAATTCAGCCTTGCCAAAAGAGCCATGGTTTTCATGGCCTTTGCGGCCTTCAGCACATTTTTGGCGTTGACCAGAAAATTCGATATGGCCTTCTCGACCTCTCCACCGCTGACAATCTCGGCGCCATGTTTTTTCGCCAAAATATTTAGAAGGAAAAAGTTTGTTTTTGAGGTCAGGGACCCTTGGCCGGAATCGCCAAAGGCGCTCGGGCTCAAAAATCCAGTGATCCTTGGAATTATGAGCGCCCTTGAGTGGATGAGCCACAGGCTTGCCGACGGCTGTATCGGCCTATCACCGGGGATAGTAGATGGAATAAAGAGAAAATCGCCTGTCGGCAAAAAAGTGATAATGATACCCAACGGGAGCGATATTGGGCTCTTCGACCAGGGCGACATAACTCCGAAAAGACCGGATGGGATATCTCAGGATGACTTTGTAGCCATATTCACGGGTGCTCACGGCGAAGCAAACGGCCTTGGCAAAGTATTGGACGCGGCGGCGGAATTGAAAAGGCGCCGCAATTCACGCATAAAAATCCTTTTCATCGGCGGAGGCAAACAAAAAAACCTGCTTGTCCGCAGGGCCGAAGAAGAGATGCTGGATAATTGCGTTTTCATGGATTTCGTCCCGAAAACAGAGCTAACAAACTATCTCAAGGGAGCCGATGCCGGGTTGCAGGTGCTGAAAGACTGCAAGGCTTTTTATTATGGCACATCTCCAAACAAATTTTTTGACTACCTTGCGGTTGGGTTGCCAGTAATAAACAACTATCCTGGCTGGGTAGCAGACCTAATATCCGAAAACAATTGCGGCCTGGCAATACCCCCCGACGACCCTAATGCTTTCGCCGATGCGCTTGAAAACATGGCAGGTCATCCGGATAAAACAAAAATCATGGCAAAAAACGCAAGGATTTTGGCCGAAAAAGAATTTTCAAGGACTGATCAAGCGGCGGCGTTCGCCGATTTTCTGGAGCAAGTGAATAAAAGCTGAACTTTAGCCACCAATGTTATAAAATAATTAAGTTTGCACATATAGCGGAACGACGATATGAAAAAGAAGGTAATGTCGATTTTCGGCACCAGACCGGAGGCCATCAAGATGGCCCCCGTTGTCAAGGCGCTGGAGCGGCAGCCCGACGGCTTTAAATCCATAGTCTGCGTGACCGCGCAGCACCGCCAGATGCTTGACCAGGTTCTGGATCTTTTCAGCATCAGGCCCGACCACGACCTCAATATCATGAAGGACGGGCAGGACCTTTACGACATAACCTGCAACGTCCTTTACGGCCTCAGGGAAATAATAAAAAGCGAAAAGCCCGACGTGGTGCTTGTCCACGGCGATACGACTACCACGATGGCGGCCTCTTTGGCGGCTTTTTACCAGAGAGTTCCGGTAGCCCACATAGAGGCCGGGCTGAGAACGCTGGATAAGTACTCTCCCTGGCCCGAAGAGATAAACAGGCAGGTCACCGGCCGCATCGCAGCCTACCACTTCGCGCCCACCGAAAACGCCAAGCGAAACCTGCTGGCCGAGAGCATCGACGAAAAGAGTATTTTCGTCACTGGAAATACGGTGATAGACGCGCTTTTGGATGTCCTTGAGATGATCCGCAAGAGCGATTCGCTGCGCGAGGAGCTTGACCGCAAATTCAATTTTCTCGACCCCCGCAAAAAGCTGATTCTCGTCACCGGTCACCGGAGGGAGAATTTCGGCAATGGTTTCGAGAATATCTGCCTGGCCCTCAAGGAGATCGTCGCCGACAACGAGGGGGTTGAAATTCTCTACCCCGTCCACCTGAACCCGATGGTGCAGGAGCCTGTACGGCGTCTTCTGGGCGACGTTGGAAATATCCACCTCATCGCGCCGCAAGACTACCTGCCCTTCACCTACCTGATGGACAGGGCGCACTTCATCCTCACCGATTCTGGCGGGGTGCAGGAAGAGGCCCCCTCGCTGGGCAAACCCGTTCTGGTCATGCGGGACAACACCGAAAGGCCGGAGGCGGTCGAGGCCGGAACCGTGCGCATGGTCGGGACCGACAGACGCCGGATATCGGCGCAGGCGAACCTGCTTTTGACCAGTGAAGACGAATATTATAAAATGAGCAGGGCGCATAATCCTTATGGGGACGGCACGGCGGCCCTTAAAATCACGAAAATTCTTGGCGGAGGCCAGCTTGGGTAAAGAAAAAATAGTTGTGATGGGGATGGGTTACATTGGCCTTCCCACCGCCACCGTCTTCGCGGCCGCAGGTTTTGACGCGCTTGGCGTCGACGTAAAAAAAGAGGTTGTCAATACAATCAACGGCGGCAACATCCACATAGTTGAGCCCGACCTGGACATCGCCGTCCGCGATGTGGTGTCAAAGGGCAAACTTCGCGCCTCACTCTCGCCGGAAAAGGGCGACGTTTTCATATTGGCTGTCCCCACACCCTTCAAAAAAGAGCAGGGAGACGCAAAAAAACCGGATATCGCCTACGTTGAGGCCGCAACCGAGGCGATCTGCCCCTTTCTTGACGAGGAGAACCTCGTAATTCTCGAATCCACCTCGCCCGTCGGAACAACCGAAAGGGTCCACGAAATAATCAGGGCCAAAAGGCCCGACTTAAAGCGCGTTTATGTAGCCCACTGCCCCGAGAGGGTGTTGCCGGGCCGTATCATGACGGAACTGGTCGAAAACGACCGCATAGTGGGCGGCATCGACGAGGCTTCGGCTCAAAAAGCCAAGGCGCTTTACAAATCATTTTGCAAAGGCGAGATAATCACCACCGACAGTCGCACCGCCGAGATGTCGAAACTGGTGGAAAACTCCTACCGCGACGTGAACATAGCCTTCGCCAACGAAATTTCGGTCATTTGCGAGAAGCTGGGCATAAACGTGTGGGAGCTGATAGCGCTGGCAAACCGTCACCCGAGGGTCAACATATTGAGTCCGGGGCCCGGCGTCGGCGGCCACTGCATAGCGGTGGACCCCTGGTTCATCGTCGATTCTGCGCCGGAGCTTGCCGCTCTCATCCACACCGCCAGAAACGTGAACGACCAAAAACCTCACTGGGTTATCGGGAAAGTGCGCGAGGCGGCGGCCAAAATCGGGGGCAAGCCAAAAATCGCCTGCCTGGGGCTGGCATTCAAGGCCGACATAGACGACCTTCGCGAATCTCCTTCCCTGGAAATCGCCCTTGAACTTGCCCATAGCGGCATAGGCGAAGTCCTGGCCTGCGAACCAAACATAGAAGAAACCCAGATAAAGGGTCTTAAACTATGCGGAGCCCAAGAGGCCGTGGAAAAAGCCGACATACTGGTGGTCCTCGTCGATCACAAGCAATTCAAAAATATCGGCAAGGACAAGACCGCCGGAAAAACAATCATCGACACTCGCGGCATCTGGAGCTGAGGAGATGCGCGTTAGGCCATCTGCCATGCGGGAAAATTCAAGGTGCTAAAAGAGTTCCTGGACCCATCACTAAAGATAGCCGGGTACAAGATGAGCCACCCTGCCTGGGCGCTGGCCGCCAAGCGGGCCATAGACATCCTGGGATCGCTTTTTGCCCTCTCTCTCTTGTGGCCTCTTTTTCTCGCGGTTGCCGTACTGATAAAATTATCTTCCAAGGGAACGGTATTTTACCGCGGCGAAAGGGTTGGGGCCCTCGGCAAGCCCTTTACCATATATAAATTCAGGTCGATGATAGTAGACGCCGAGCGAATGGGAGGCACCGTCATCAGCAAAGATGACAGCCGCATCACCAGGTTCGGCCTTTTTTTGCGCAAAACCAAAATCGACGAGTTGCCGCAGTTCATAAACGTTCTTTTAGGCGATATGAGCCTCGTCGGCCCCCGGCCCGAGGTTTACAAATATCTGGACTGGTATTCGGAGGAAGACAAAATCTCTCTTTTGATGAAACCAGGACTCACCGATTACGCGTCAATAAGGTTCGCGAATCTTGAGGATATTGTCGGCGGAGCCGATAACGACCCAGAAAAATTCTATCGCGAAAACATAATGCCCATAAAAAACAGGCTCAGGGTCAACTACGTCAAGAACTGGAGCCTCGGAACAGACTTCGTGCTTTTGTTCAAAACTTTCATGGTCGTCCTAAAAAAGCTCTTCTGATTATCGTGGTCTTCATCTTATACGCCGACTTTCCTCAATTAATTGGTGATTAGCCGGGGTTTAATTGCCGCTAACGAGAAGTCGCCCCGTAAAGGCCATCCTCTTCAAAACTTGCCAAGGCATTGCCCATAACCTCGCCGTTCATTTCATCGCCTTATCTATAAGCACCACCATTATTGGAACCGGCTCTGGCGTTAATCTCATCAACAACCGATCTCTCAGCTAAAGCGTCATTATCGCCGCAAAGCGGATATATTTACTCGTTGAATAATCCCAGTTCATGACATATATTTGTAAGTTAAATCAAGTTATTGGGTATTGAATAATTTCCAAGTGAAAGTAGAGCGCCCGAGATGAGCAAAAAATATAAAGCCCTTTGCATAATTGGAGTCGCGCTTTTTATCGGCGGCCAAACGATAGCAGCCGAGCAAAGCGGCCAAACCACGATTATTCGGGCTCCGGCGCAGTTGTCGCAACAGCAACAACACCCTACTGAAACCCTTTCCTCTCAGCAAAAATCGGCAGCGCCCCTGCCGACCACGCCCTTGCAGGTCTCGCCCTTGCCGGTATCAACGACTGCGGGCGCAATCTTGCAGCCCAATCAAACCTCATCGCAACAGGCCGTCAACACAACTCAATTGCTCCCCCCCCAGCCGCAAACCGCCATTCCACTACTTCAGCCGATTTCCCAGACCGCGGCTGCAATACAACAGGAAAGCACCGCGCCTTTTCAAAATCCGCTCCTCCCCCAACCACCCAAGGCCTATCCCGCCGCCGTAGGGGCTGATAACAAAATGTCCGCGCCGCCCATGCCGCAGGAGCCTGCCAAAACCCCGTCCTCGGCAGAGATGGAGGGCGGCATCGATCCCTCCGCCATCAGCGACATAATTGGCTCTGAGCAAATGGAACTTGGCTCAAAAAGATTTGGCTGGGGGGTTTTCGAGGCGAGTCGCAAGCGGATAGAGCGTCTTGAGGCGCCGCCTCCGCAGTCACAGCCCCTCACGCCGCCGACACAGGCCGGGGCGCAGAATCTCCCCTACCAACCCGACGGGCTCCAAACGCAGGAGGCGAACAAAACCGCCGAAGCCGACAGGACGCAGGCGGGTTTCTTTTTACCCACCCAGCAGACTCAACAAAAAACAATCGACGCCCGCATAGCTCCGGTCGGTCCTGTCGAGATGTCCGGTCAACCAGTAAACGCCACCCCATCCTCAAATTACCAGCTATCAACCGGGGACCAGCTTTTCGTCACCATATGGGGGAGTGGCGTGGACGCGGTGCAAGTAAAGCTGACGGTCGACGCTGATGGCGGAATAAACGTCCCTAAGGCCGGATACACAGTCGTAAGGGGAATGACCCTTGAGCAGTTCCAGGGAAATCTGAAAGCGAGCCTTCGCGCCGTCGCCTCGAAGGATATGGAAGTCGTCGCAACCCTTGAGAGACTAAAGAGCATGCGCCTTTACATTGTCGGCGAGGCTTTCCGGCCAGGCAGCTACGAGATAAGCTCCGCTTCGACACTGTTCAACGCTCTGTACGCCTGCGGCGGACCTTCTGAAAAGGGCTCGCTGCGCGATGTGCGGGTGATGCGAAAGGGGCAGACTTTTCCAGTCGATCTTTACGACTACCTCGTCAACGGGAAGTCACAAAACGACATTCCCCTTCTCCCCGACGACGTCGTCTTCATCGCCCCCACCGGAGTCTCGGTTTCCATCACCGGCTCGGTAAAACGCCCTGGCGCATTTGAACTTCGCGCCAAAGACACCCTCAAGGATCTCCTCTCCCTGGCTGCCGGGCCTTCTCCGGATGCTTCTCTGGAGATTATATCCGTCCTTACCTTCTCGAAAGAGGGCAAGCGGGAGCTGCTGACGGTAGACTTCAGCAAAAATCCGGAGATGCCCCTCAAAGACGGCGACCTCATATGGGTACCCCAGCAGTCGGACAAAAAAATCCAGCGTGCGGTAGTCCTTTCCGGAGCCGTTAAAAATCCTGGCATCTATGAACTAAAAACCGGCATGAAGGTGGCGGACCTCCTGAAAGGCGAAAACGTCCTCGCCAGCGACGCCTACATGGAAAGGGCCGAAATAATAAGGTTCCTGCCGGACCTAGCCACGACCGAAATTCTTCCCTTCTCCCCGCGCCTCGCACTTTCCGGAGAAGGCTCCGCCAACCGCGAGCTAAGACCCCTGGACAAGGTGATAATCCACTCCCGCTTCGACATCCAATATAAACCTCAACGACAGGTGACGATTCTGGGCGCGGTGGCCAAACCCGGCGACTACCGGCGGCACGAAGGAATGAAAGTCAGCGACCTGATAGTGCTGGCCGGCGGATTTTTGCCAAACGTAAGCTCATCCAGAGCTGACCTGGTCCGCTTCAACTTTGCCAATGAGACGACGCGCCTCGTCCTTTTCGATGCTGGCAAGGCACTCTCCGGCGATTCGGCCAACGACATCCTCCTTGATGACGCCGATACAATCCGGATTTACACTCAAAAGGAAAGGGCTTTCGCTCCGGAGAAAATAGTCAACATAGCGGGGGCGGTCCAGCGGCCCGGAAATTATCCGCGTCACGAAGGGATGAGGGTTTTAGACCTCGTGGAGCTTGCGGGTGGCACGATGCCATCCTACTACCCCCTTCGCGCTAACCTGATAAGAAAAAATTTCATTAACGATTCCACCGACATAATTCACCTCGACCTGCCAAAGGTCTTTTCGGGCGACGCATCTCACAACCTAGAGCTCTCCGACCAGGACTCGCTCAGGGTCTACGACAAAAAAGAGGTTGAATACAGGCCCGACAGAGAGGTGCACATATATGGCGCCGTTCAAAGGCCCGGCACCTACAAACGCCATGACGGAATGACCGCGAACGATCTTCTGCTCGCCGCCGGCGGACTTTTAAGGGAAATTGACGTTGCCGCCCAGCTATCCTCTATACCGGAGAGCGGGCAGGTTCGGCTGCAGAAGCTGAATGCGGGAGAAATCGCCTCCAACGGGCCCGATGGCAAAATACTGCTCTCGGATGGCGATCTTCTAATGTTTAAAATCCCAAGCGACATCTTCTTGAGGCCTGAATTCGTCTCCGTTTTGGGCGAAGTCAAATACCCCGGTGTATACATGCTCACCAGCCGAAAAGACACGCTATCGGATGTGATAGAGCGGGCGGGAGGGCTAACCCCGGCGGCTTACGCAAAGGGAGCCACCTTCAGGAGGCTGCCGGAAAAACTGGCCGAGGAGATACAGTCCGGCGCGATAAAAAACGTAAACGAGATAATAGGGGCCATCAACACCAAGGAATACATACGCCAAGTGAACAAGCTGCGCGTACTCTGGGGCAGCAAAGATGACAAATCCACGCCAGAGGAGATCTTCGGCAAGGGAATGAACGTAGTTACCCAGGACGACGCCAACAAAATGGCCGCCCTAGCGGTCGCCCCCTCAATGATAAACGCAAACACAAAGGCCCTGGACGCGGCTCTCCAGATACCAATGGAAGGATTGTCCATACCATCTGACGCAAGGAAACTTACCGAAACCGAAATCGCCCTTACCGGAATTGTCCAAATCGATCTCCAGCAAGCCCTGACCTCTCCACACAGTCAATATGACATGCCACTACTATCCAAAGATGAGATATACATACCCAAAACACCCTCATCCGTCGGAGTTGTCGGAGCCGTGGCACAACCGACATCCTTGCTTTACGACAAAGAAATTGATGTGGAGGAATACATTGCCTTCGCAGGAAACGCAAACAAAGACGGAGATCTGGAAAACGGCTACATCTTCAGGATAAATGGCGGGGTCTTACCCATTATCGAATCCTCCCACTGGTGGGGCGACTCCTATACCGAAATCGAGCCCGGCGATATAATATTCATACCGACCAAGGTAACAGCCACCGAGATAGTCACAACGACGGACAAGGTGCTTGAAACGGTCCGCTTCGGCATAGTCTCGCTTGGAAGCCTCGCCACCCTGGCAATATTAATCACACTATTCTAGCTTCTTGCTTTTGCGGGAAAAAAATGACCTCAGACGAAAAAAAGACGACCTGCGAACCATATCTCCAAAAATTTAATGCCGACAACGGCATAAGCCTTGAAGACATGCTTGAGGTTTTGGCCAACAGCAAAAAGAAGCTGGCAATCATCTGCGCAATGACATTTGCCGCATCCTGCGCGATCTTGCTGAATATCCCGAACATCTACACCGCCAGAGCCCTGGTCATAAGACAATCCAACGGGGACCAAGGCGGGATGTCAGCTCAACTTATGGGGCTTATGGGCGCTGTTGGTATGGGAATCGGCCAAACCGCCTCACTTGAAGACCAATACGTAACACTGATTTACAGCCGCGCGATATCCGACAAGGTATTAGAAAAGTTCGACCTCATCAAATTGTGGGAAACGGAATACCGCGCTGACGCCTATAAAAAGTACGGTGAGCGGATCAGCGCCTCGGTCGGCAAAAAAGACAGCATTATCAGCGTCTCGATCGAAGACGAAAATCCGCAGCGCGCCGCCGAGATTGCAAACTTCATCGTTGAGGAAGTGCAAAAACTGCAGATAAGGCTCACGACATCGTCTGCGGGTGAAACAAGCCGCTTCCTGGAAAATCGCATTCGGGAAACGGAAGAAAAGATAAAAACCTCCAGCGAGAATCTCGTCGGATTCCAGAAACGCAACAAGGCGTTCAAGGTTAACGAACAGGCGAACGCCGCCATAGAGTCGATCGCCCAGCTTCAGGCGTCGCTTGCGGCCAAAGAGGTCGAGCTGGGCGTACTGAAAACAAATTACGGCGAAAGAAGCCCTCAGATCATGGCGGTTTCCAAGGAAATAGACCTTCTTAAGGAAAAAATATCCTCAATGACCTCGCGCTCCTCAAGGGGGGCAAACCCGGCAGAAGTCTGGATAACAGCCTCCGAAGTGCCCGATCTGGCAATGGAGTACGCCAAACTCCTTAGGGATCTGAAAATTCAAGAAGAGGTCTTTCAACTGCTGGTCCAGCAAAACGAAATGGCAAAAATTTCCAAGGCCAGAGAGATCGCCAGCTTCCAGACCTTGGACCCTGCGGTAGCTCCCGACAAAAAAACCCGTCCGGGGAGAAGCGTCATTGCAATCGCATCCACATTTTTGGCGGGCTTTGTTGCCTTCCTGTATTTCATGGCGGCAGACAGGTTTTCAAGGCGGCCGCAAGAAGACAGGGAGCGGTGGGAAAGCCTGATGGAGCGGCTAAAACCACGCCTGCGCAAAAAAGAGAATAAACGTATATAAACCCTAAAACAGGGACAACACATTGGGCTCGCCCATAACACTATTGTATTTTTCGCTGGCATTTATACTGCCATTGTTGTTTTATCGCAAAAAACCGGCCCTTGATCCCCGCCTCTTCATAGTTCTCACGCTTTCAATTTATACGCTGTTGCCAGCATTCTGGATTTACCTAGTCCACGACCAGTCACTTTTCTTCTATATATACCCAAATAGAATGCAGGAGGCACTGTGGTGTACAGTATTATTCATGGCTGTTTTCATACTTTCCTCAAATATTGCCTTGAAATTAAAAATATATCGGCCAAGAATAAACCTTAATTCAAATATCATACTCATTTCAGCAATACTCTTCATTCTTTCCCTCTATGCCAAATACCAAATTTTCAAGATGGGAATGTTTTTCATCGAGGACACAAACAGCGGCCTAGACGAGGCCGACATCCCTGCACTGATCGCCTTTTTGGACAACATATACCTCCAGGGGCTGATATTCCTCGCAATATATCATTCGCGCAAAAGCGAGGAGGAGGCGGCTCAGGGGCTGACAAAAGCGCCTCTTTTAGGCACATGCGCGGCCAGAACGCTCTATCTTTGGAGCTACCTTGGAACAGTACTGCTTATAAACGCCGCACAGGGACGCAGGATGGGCGTCCTTTTCCCGATAATATTAATGGTTCTTTTGAGGTATTCCCGAAAAGAGCTGAGCAGGAAAAACATAGTCACGGTGGGCGCATCCCTTTTGGGCATATTCCTATTAATTACGGCGGTCAGACTTGCCCAAGCCTTCATGAGGCTGACGGGTGACACCATTAACGCAAACAACCTAACCTCTATGTTTTCCATGCTGAACAGCGAAATGCTGGCGAGCATCGGGGATGGAGTAGTGGGCAGGGTTGGTAATCCGCTAATTATACTTACCCACGCGATAGAGTATTTCCAGACGGTAAGCGCATCAACCCTCCCCAATACGTTCTTCCTTGCCTTCCAGGGTCTTGTCCCAAGAGTCTTATGGCCCGGCAAGCCATCTCTGGTCGTCGGCAATGAGGTGGGCCACGCGCTGGGGCTCATACCGGCATCGAATATGGTCACCAAAATAAATCCGGGCTGGATAGGTGAAGGCTATTTGAATTTGGGGGTTCTAGGCGTGGCGCTAGCCGCAATAATTCTGGCGGTGGTGGCCAGCCTCGCCTATAAGGCCATAGACTATAAATACGACACGGGGCTGGTTATATTCGTCCAATATTTCCTGCTAATATTCTCCGGTGTGCAGATGGAGATATCATTTTCACTAAATAATTTTATAAAAAGCACGATTTTCTCGATATTCATCGTGTTTATCGTATCAAAAATGCCGGAGTGGTCGCTTATGTCCAAAAATCGTTCGGGGCGATTAAAACCCGCGGCAAAAGAGCTTACAGAC
>SRXB01000307.1 GCA_009724975.1 bacterium
ATTTGCCGCCAAGGTATCCGAAACCCGCCGAAACCGAAGCCAACAGGACGACAAAAAGTATTTTCTTCAAGACCGACATTGAAATACTCCCTTAATTTTTGCCGTTGTAAATATCTTCAAGGCGGTTTTTTTGTTGTTCCCGTTGCTCCATATTTCTCCTTAGCACTTCTCTAAATACCGGCATAATAAATGGATAAGTTATTCTTCCAGTTCCAGGCAATAATTTTAATGCCTCCTCAGCTTTTTCCGGGCTCAGGTCTTTTCTTTAGTTCTCTTTTCCCACCTCCTCTTTTTTCTCTTTTGGCTCAAGGTCTTCAGCTTTTAAAAATGTAGCCATCTCTTTTCCCCCGTCGGTTGTTTTTTGGTTGCAGCCCACTTCTAGCACAGGGGCGGCGTCTTCTCAAAGCCCGTATCACTTTTTGTTTTCGGGTGGTTTTGTAAATAAATAATAAAAAAACCCGCCTTTTTACGGGCGGGCTTTTCGAGTTGCCTTTTAGGCGGTGTTATCTTTGTCCGGCTTCGTGGACGGCGTCAACCACGGCGCGGGCGGTATCGACGCTGGCCATCGGCATTATGCCGTGGCCGAGGTTGAAGACGTGGCCGCGGGCCTTCATTCCTTTTTTGGTTATTTCGGCGGCGGTCTTCTGGGCCAGCTCCCTGGGGGCGAACATGTAGGCGGGGTCCATGTTGCCCTGGACGCTGAAGTTCGGGCCGATTTCGCTGATGGCGCGGTCTATCTCGATGTGCCAGTCAAGGCCGATGACGTCGCCGCCCGCTTCCTTGACGAGGTCGAGCATGAGGCCCGAGCCTTTGACGAAGTTGATGATGGGGACGGAGCGGTCGAGGTTTGCGATTATGCGCTTTGTGTGGGGCAGGACGTAGTTTTTGTAGTCGGTGGGGGAGAGTATGCCGCCCCAGGTGTCGAAAATCTGCAGGGCCTGCGCGCCCGCCTTCACCTGCGCGTTGAGGTAGGCGATGACGGTGTCGGAGACTTTGGTCATGAGGTCGTTGTAAAGGGCGGTCTCGGCGAACATCATGCGTTTGAAGTTGGCGAATTCGCGGGAGCCCTTGCCCTCGACCATGTAGGCCGCGAGGGTGAAGGGAGCGCCGGAGAAGCCGATGAGGGGGACCTTGCCGTTAAGCTCTTTTTTGATGAGCTTCACCGCGTCCATCACGAAGGGGACGTCTTCCTCCGGCACGCAGACGCGAAGGTTGTTCACGTCGGCGCGGGTGCGGATGGGGTCCATGACGGGGCCCGGGTTGAAGTCGACTTTGCAACCCATCCCCTGCAGGGGAATCATGATGTCGGAAAAGAGAATCGCGGCGTCGACGTTCAGCACGTCAAGCGGCTGCATGGTGACTTCGCAGGCCACTTCGGGTATGTGGCAGACGTCGAGGAAGGAGTATTTCTCCCTCACGTCGCGGTATTCTTTCATGTAACGGCCCGCCTGGCGCATTATCCAGACAGGGGTGGTGTCCACCGGCTCGCCACGGCAGGCTTTGAGGAAACGGTCGCTACGGCTCATTGGTTTGCTTCTCCTTTGGTTTACTTTTCACGCGTCATGCGAGCGGGTATGTAGTCGCAAAACGGTTCTTCATCAAGGTAATCGCCGGTGACGGCGTAGGCTCTCGCCCTGCAGCCGCCGCAGACGTTTATGAATTCGCACTGCCCGCACTTGCCCTTGTAGGCCTTGAAGTTGCGCAGGTCGTGGAAGAGGGGCGAATTTTGCCAGATGTCGGCGAACTTCTCGGTTTTGACGTTGCCCGCGCTCATGGGGAAGTAGCTGCAGGGCTTGACGTTGCCGAAGCAGTCGATGAGGCAGATTGTCTGGGCCGCGATGCAACCCTTGCCGCCGCCTGTGGAGAAGGTCAGCGAGCGGCGCTCGAACTTCACCCCTTCGGCCTTGGCCATCTGCGGCACTATGCGGTAATAGTGGGGGGCGCAGGTTGGGCGCATGAGAATCTGGTCCTCGTGCTTCTCCTGCTCGTAGTGCCACTTCAAAAGCTCCTCGTAATCCTCCTTTGAGATAAGCTCGTTCATAATCTCCTCGCCGCGACCGGTGGGGACGATCATGAACATGTACCACGCGGTCGCCCCAAGGCTTTTGGCAAGCCGGAAGGTGTCGGCGATGTGGGCCTGGTTGCGCCTGGTGAAGGAGGAGTTGACGAGAAACTTTATGCCGTGCTTTTTGAAAAGCCCCGCGGCGCGCACCGTTCCCTCGAAGGCTCCGGGCGACTGGCGGAAGTTGTCGTGAATCTCGGCGGAGGGGCCGTCGAGCGAGAGTGAGACCATCTTTATGTCGGCCTCCTTCATCTTCTCGCATATTTCGTCGGTGACGAGGACTCCGTTGGTGGCCATGCACATGCGAAGCCCCTTGGAGGTGCCGTACTGGGCTATCTCGAAGATGTCTTTCCTGAGCAGGGGCTCGCCGCCGGAGAGGACCATGACGGGTTTGGAAAGCTCGCAGATGTCGTCGATGAGCTTTTTCGCCTCCTCGGTGGAGAAGTCCCCTTCCGAGGAGGTCAGCTCCGAGGAGCAGCGGCAGTGGACGCAGCGCAGGTTGCACCTTTGGGTCGATTCCCACGCTATCCATTTAGGGATGAATTCCTGTTCC
>SRXB01000308.1 GCA_009724975.1 bacterium
ATGAGAAAGTGGCGTAGTTTGGGGCTTTTCCGGCGTCCGCGCGTCGCGACACCTCCCGAAGGCCAAAATCGGCTGGGGAAAAATAAGCGAAAATCAAGGGAAAAATTCCTCCATTCCGTACCTGAAGAGAGAAAAATCATATTTAAGCGGATCTTCGGGATCGTATTCCCTCAGCGCCTCAGTTATCTGAAGCGCCGTCCGCCAACCTGCGGATTTAAGAGAGGTGAAGCCGAAAAACCTGCCGACCCTGGCAACGTGGACGTCCAGCGGAACCACCAGCCTGGATCTTGGAATAGCCCCTTGCCAGTAGCCCGGGTCAAGCTCGTCGCGCCGCGCCATCCAGCGCAGGAAAAGGCACATGCGCTTGGCCGCGCCGCCCGAGGCGGGGGAGGAGAGCAAAAACCTCACGGGGTGGTCTGTCGGGACGGTTCTTTGGCCCAAAAGAGGCCTCGGGTCGCCGGAGAGGATTTTTTCGCAAAACCACCCAAGAGCCTCGCCCGTATCGCCCCCCTTCGAGAGCCCTTCACAAAAAATCGCTTTAAGCGATGGATTTTCCTCAAGCGCGCGCTTTAGAAGAAGCAGGTAGAGGGCGAGGTCGGCCTCTTTGTGGAAACGGTAGCAAAAACCCGCGCAAATACCCTTCAGATCTCCAGTAGTGGCGTCCAAAAGCGCCGCCCTCGGGTTTTGTGAAAGCCGGTCAAAGACGAAAGAGAGGGTTTTAACTATCTGCCGGACATTGCCGTAGGCGAAGGAAGAGGCCACCAGCCCCGCCGCTTCCCCCTCAAGCGCGTCATTAAAGCCGCGCGCGAAAATAAGCGGGTCGGGGTCCAGATTCGGGAGCCGGTGGTGCTTTTCCACCAGCATATCCATAAAATCCCTGGTCGGCTTTCTCTCCATGAATCCTCCTGTGAGCGGAATATAACACGCTCATCGCCCCCGAAAAAACGCGCCAATAAAATTAAATATTGACTTACGCAAAACTTACGCATATATTTAAATCATGGAAACGAAAAGAGTCACCCCCAAGCAAAAGCGCCTTTTAGAATTCATAAGCGAATTCATGGAAATGCGCGGCTACGCCCCCTCGCAAAAGGAGATAGCCGCCAAATTCGGCTTTTCCTCGCTCGGCACTGTCCAAAATTATCTGGTTCGCCTTGAGCGGCAGGGGCTTTTGAAAAGGGCGTGGAACCAAAAGCGCGCGATAGAGCCCTCGGCCTTCGAGGCGAGGGGGGCCCAGTTGCCCCTTTTCGGTCTGGTGGCGGCGGGAAGGCCGATAGAGGCGATATCCTCGCCGGGCATGGTCGAGGTCCCGCCCACCATGATCGGGCGCGGGGAAAATTTCGTCCTCAAGGTTAAGGGGGACTCCATGGTGGGCGACGGAATCCTTGACGGAGACCTGGTGGTGGTCGCCAAGGCGCACGACGCCCCAAACGGCAAAACCGTGGTGGCGATGGTTGACGGCGAGGCCACTGTGAAACACGTATACAAAATGAACGGCTATTACGAGCTTCGGTCCTCAAACCCGCTGGTGCCGACCATCACGGTCGAAAGCGGAAGGGATTTTCGGATCGAGGGAGTTGTCATCGGCGTAATAAGGCATTGCCGGTGAGGAGGACGATATGAAACTGGTCATAGTTTACGAGAAAAGAAGCATTCACGCCGATACCCGCCCCGTGACGGCGGCTCTGGTCGCCGCGCTCAAATACATGACTGCAATCGCGGGAATCATGGGCGGCTTTTTCTTCACCTTCGCGCTTTGGACCGCACGCAGCGGCATGGATTTCTCGCACGCCGCCGCCGACCTCGCCCCCGTCTTCACCTTTGCGGCCATAGCCTATGCGCTGGCGCTCTGGGGCGTAACGGAATTGACCATGCCGAGGCGTGGCCGGTCGACCTTCGAGGGTTTTGGCGTTGCGGCGACTTTTATCGGCTCTTTTGCGGTGGGATTCGCCTGCGTAAAAGCGGCGCTCTGGTTTTTGCCCGGCGTCTAGGGGGCGAGACGGGCCGCAATATCCCAATCGGGTTGCCCGCCCCGCGGCTATCTGGTAGTTTATCGCCCCTGAGTCATATGCTTTTGGCCCAAGGGATAGCCAGGGGACGGAAAAATGCGTGGCGAACGCCAGGACCTAGCGCCATACGCCGCGAAAAGCGGCCTCTCGCGCGGCAGGCAACATAAAGAAGAGCTCAAGGATTCGCGGCCAGCCTTCGAGCGCGACCGCGACAGGGTGATACACTGCGCGGCTTTTCGCCGCCTCGAATACAAGACCCAGGTTTTTGTAAACCACGAGGGCGACTACTACCGCACCCGCCTCACACACTCCCTTGAGGTTTCGCAGATAGCCAGAGGGCTGGCGAGGCGCCTTGGCCTCAACGAAGAGCTCTCCGAGGCGCTGGCGCTCTCCCACGATCTGGGCCACACCCCCTTCGGCCACACCGGCGAGGAGGTCCTCAATCGCCTTATGAAGGATCAGGGCGGCTTCGAGCACAACCTGCAGGGGCTTAGGGTGGTGACGCAACTTGAGCGCCGCCACCCCGACTTTCCCGGGCTCAACCTCACCTTCGAGACGCGGGAGGGCATCGCCAAGCACTCCTCAAGCCACGACCGGCCCGAC
>SRXB01000621.1 GCA_009724975.1 bacterium
CTCGGGTGAGGGGAGCGACCGCCGCTGGCTTTGGGGGTCGGCCTCAGCCGCCATCCTCGGGGCGATGGTAAAAGAGGTGATGGTCACCGCGCCCGTCGTCATTTTCCTTTTTGACGCGGTGCTGGTGTCGGGGTCTTTCTCGCGGCCGCTCAGGGAGAGGCGTGGCTATTACGCGGCTCTTGGCGTCGTATGGCTGGTAATCGCCTCGCTGATGGCTTCTTCCGCGTCGAGGAACGACACTGTAGGCTTCAATATGCCGTTCCCGTGGTGGCAATACGCGTTAACGCAGCCATGGGCAATCTTCAAGTATCTTAAGCTCATCTTCTGGCCGACCGGCTTTAATATCGACTACCGCGATTACTTGCAGAAAAACCTCTTTTACGTGGTTCCGAGCGTCATCGCCGTTTTGGCAGCTCTTTACTACGGCGCGGTTAAGACCCTGCGAAAAAAGCCGTCCGGACTTCTTTTCGCATGGTTTTTCCTGATTCTCGCCCCGACATCAACTTTCGTCCCGATTTTGCCCACAGTGGAAGAGCACCGCATCTACCTGCCGCTCGCCTCGGTTACGCTGGCGGTCGCGGTTTCGCTATAT
>SRXB01000309.1 GCA_009724975.1 bacterium
TTCGCGGGAGCGGGGGAACCACCCCTTTGGGGCTAATCGCCTTTTGGCGTAGGGCAACTTTCCTGCCCAAGCCCGTCAGCTAACCTCGCAGGCGTCGGAGAGGGCGCGCTTTTTCTTTTGGCGCCGTCCTCCTTTGGCAGAGGAAGATATGGACGCTAAAACGGACAAGGAACGCCAGGGGCAAGGCGCGCAGGGCGAAGAGCCTCCCGAATCGAGGCCCCCCTCAATCGAAGAGATACCCATACCCAATTTTTTCTCCGGCACGATAAAGGCGGGCGGCGGCTGGGCCGCAAAGCTCCGCAATCTCGTCTTCGGCAAGCCCCGCGACCCCACCGACCCGTCCGTTTTCCACCACATCTCCCTTGTGGCCTTCCTCGCGTGGGTCGGCCTTGGCGCCGACGGCCTCTCCTCCTCCTCCTACGGCCCCGACGAAGCCTTCCGCGCAATAGCGGGCCACGAATACATGGCCCTCTTTCTCGCGCTCATGACCACCGTAACGGTCCTCTTCATTTCCTACGCCTACAGCCTGCTCATAGAGCATTTCCCCTCCGGCGGCGGCGGCTACGTGGTCGCCTCCAAACTTCTGGGGCCGAAGTGGGGGCTGGTTTCCGGCTCGGCGCTGGTGGTCGATTACATACTCACCGTGACCGTCTCCATAGCTTCCGGAGCCGACGCGATCTTCTCCTTCATGCCCCTTGAGTGGCAGATATACAAACTTCCGGTGGCTATTACTGCCCTCCTGACGCTGGTGGTGCTGAATCTTCGCGGGGTAAAGGAGTCGATAAAGATTCTTTTGCCGATCTTCATAGTCTTCGTAATCGCCCACCTCCTCCTCATCGGCTACGGCATACTCTCTCACCTCTCGCAGATACCGGAGATATTGGAAAGCTCTCACGCGAGGATGACCTCCGACATTGGGGCGATGGGGTTCGTCCCCCTGCTTTTCATCTTCCTGCGCGCCTATTCGCTGGGCGGCGGCACCTACACCGGCATAGAGGCGGTCTCAAACGGCCTTCTGAGCCTGCGCGAGCCTCGCGTGGCAACCGGCAGGCGCACGATGGTCTATATGGCCCTTTCGCTCGCCTTCACCGCCAGCGGCATACTCATCTGCTACCTTTTGTGGCACGCCGCCCCCGAAGAGGGCAAGACGATGAACGCGGTGCTGCTGGAGAGGGTCTTTTCCTCGTGGAAGATAGGCTCGTGGAATTTCGGCGAGCATTTCGTCATCCTGACCCTCATCTCCGAGGGCGCGCTCCTCTTCGTGGCGGCCCAGGCCGGTTTCATAGACGGGCCGAGGGTTCTCTCCAACATGGCGCTCGACAGCTGGGTCCCGCACCGCTTCGCCAACCTCTCGGAGCGGCTGGTGGCGAAAAACGGGATAGTCCTAATGGGGATAGCGGCGGGGTCGCTCCTCGTCTACACCAAGGGCAACGTCTCTTTCCTCGTCGTCCTTTACTCCATCAACGTCTTTTTGACCTTCAGCCTCACCCAGATGGCGATGGCCAAATTCTGGCTCACCGACGGCAAGAAAGAGCGCAAAAACTGGCCCCGCTACCTCTTCGTCCACATAGTCGGGCTGATTTTGTGCCTCGCCATCCTCATCGTAACCACCTTCGAGAAGTTCTCCCACGGCGGCTGGCTGACGATAGTGGTGACGACCTCGCTCATTGCGGTATGCCTTGTGGTTCATCGCCACTATGTGAGGGTGCGGGCCGAGATAAGAAAGCTGGACGAGATACTTTGCGTGCTGCCGCAGGGCGAGCCCAAGACCGAGGAGCCGCTGGACCCCGCCAAACCCGTGGCGGTGTTGCTGGTTTCGGGCTACGGCGGCCTTGGGGTCCACACCCTTTTGAACATCCACCGCCTCTTCCCGGGCTTTTACAAAGACCTTCTCTTCATTTCGGTCGGCGCGGTCGATTCAGGCCACTTCAAGGGTAGCGAGGAGATGTCGGCCCTTCGGCGCGGCACCGAGGAGAGCCTGAGAAGATACGTGGAGAGCGCGAGGGTGCTTGGTTTTCGGGCCGAGTACCGCTATTCGGTCGGGACGGACGTGCTTGAGGAGGCGGAAAAGCTCTGTCAGGAGATAGCTGGCCAGTACCACCGCTCCACCTTCTATCTCGGCAAACTCGTCTTCCGCAAAGAGAAGATGGCCTACAAGATGCTGCACAACGACACAGCCTACGCCATACAGCGCAGGCTCCAGTTCTCGGGCCTCCAGACCATAATCCTCCCCATCAGGATGGAGGGGGTTTAGCGTTCTTTTTGAGAGAAGGTAGAATTTTTCTTACCTGAAAAAACGGCGAGCCCCAGCTCGTCTTGGTCGGCAAAGACGGGCGGCGCAAGACCTTAGCCCTTTAGCCTTAAAGTCTTTCCTCCTTCCGGGTGCGAATAAAATCGCGCCCTTTTTTATTGCCCAAAATCCTTCCCCCGAGAGCAGGCGAATCGGGCGCGTGAACCCGATATTTCATAACCATATGTAATCATTCGGTAAAAAAGTGCGCTTTTTTCGCCGCGTGGACCCGCGCGGGTGAGATGCTTTCTTTCGTGAGCCGCCCCGAAGGCGCTTTCCTCCACGCCAGACGCTTTGAAGCGACGACGCGGCCTTTGAG
>SRXB01000622.1 GCA_009724975.1 bacterium
CCGGGAATCATGCGCGGCGAGGTTCTGGAGGTTGCAAGGGAGGCCGGAATAAAAATCGTCGAGGGAGCCTTCGGCCTCTCGTCGCTCACGGGAGCCCAAGAGGGTTTTTTGACCAACAGCGTAGCGGGAATAATACCCGTCTCAGCCGTGGACGATTTCATAATGCCCGCACCCCTGCCCGGGCCGGTAACCACATCGCTGATGGAAAAACTTCAGGCCCGAATGGAGAGCTTCGGGAAGGAAAAACCATGAGCGTCGTTGCCCGGGCGGCTGCAAACGACTATTCGCAGGCCTCCAAGGCCGTGCGCAAGGCCGTGGATCTCCTGGGCGGCGCGGGTCGCTTCGCCTCGTGGGGAGAGGAGGTCATCATAAAGGCCAACATGCTCTCCGCGCACGCCCCCGAAGACGCGGTTACTACCCACCCGGCAGTGGTGGAGGCCCTAATAGAGCTTGCCATGGAGGCCGGGGCCAGGCCGGTGGTGGCCGATTCCCCGGGGATAGGCAGCGCCGCGCGGGTAGCCAAAAAGTGCGGCATACTTGAGGTGTGCCAGCGCCACGGGGTGGAGCTCCGCGACCTTGGAACCGGCGGT
>SRXB01000310.1 GCA_009724975.1 bacterium
CCCACGTCCATGTTTCCGGAGACCCCGTAGTAGGGCCTTTCATCCATGAACTCAAGGTGGTCGACTATGCGGGAGCCGGTGTGGTCGCCCGCGTGTATTATCACGTCGGCCCGGCCAAGCTGCACTCCCAAAAGCTCAAGGAAGGGCAGTGTGGGGCCGTCAAGGTGAGTATCGGACAAAACGCCAAGGATCATTCGCTAAAAAACCTTTCGGGAATCGAGCAAAATAGTCACGGGCCCCTCGTTTACCAGGCTCACCCTCATCTCGGCGCGGAATATGCCCGTCTGGACAAAAAGCCCGCGCTCCCTGAGCCCCTGAGCCACCTTCAAATAAAGTTCGTTGGCAAGTTCGGGCGGTGCGCTTGAAACGAAAGCGGGCCGCCTGCCCTTTCTCATGTCGCCGTAAAGAGTGAACTGGCTTATAAGCAGTATACCGCCCCCCACCTCGGAAAGGGGAAGGTTCATTTTACCTTCTGAATCCTCGAAAATCCGCATTGTCGAGATTTTTTCGACCATGTATTCCGCGTCGGATGCCCCATCGCCCTCGCCAACCCCCAGAAGGACGGCGAAACCCATGCCGATCTCGCCCACCACGGCCCCCTCCACCTGAACGCTTGCACTTGAAACGCGCTGGACGACCGCCCTCACTTGCGCACCTCGGCGACCTTGCCCGTCAGCGGCATTTTACTGAGCGAGGCCATCCAATCTTTCGTAAGCGCCTCGAAGGCGGGCCTGTCGGAGGAGGCTATCGGCGGGCCGGGCTCGTACTTGTGGCGTAGCGGGTTCACGTAAGAGCCGCCGACCTTAAGCCGGTAATCGAGGTGGGGGCCCGTGGAGAGGCCGGTGGAGCCCACGTAGCCTATAACCTGCCCCTGGCTCACCCTCGCCCCCGACCGCATTCCCCCCGCGAATCCCGAAAGGTGGAGGTAGCTCGATTCATAACCCATCGAATGGCGTACCGTAACCATCTTACCCGCCGCGCCGTTATAGCCCGCCATCGTTACGGTTCCATCGGCCACCGATTTGACGGGGGTGCCGCTCGGCGCGCCGAAATCAACGCCAAGGTGGGCCTTAACCTGGTTGGTCACGGGGTGGCGCCTCGAATAGCTGAAATTCGAGGTTACCCTCGTGAAATCAAGGGGGGACCGTAAAAAGGACTTTCTTATGTTGTTGCCCTTAATGTCGTAATAGCCGCTCGTCGCCCCGCCAAAATAAAAGGCCCAGTGCGTCTCCTCGCGGTCCTTGTAGCTTGCGGCCTTTATCTTGCCGTTGCCTATGAACTTGCCGTTGACGTAGAGGCGCTCGTAAACGACGCGGAACTCATCCCCGGGCTGCGACTCGTGCGCAAAATCGATGTCCCAGGCGAAGAGGTCGGTAAAACCCATTATCAGGTCAGGGTCGGCCCCGGCCTCGATGAAGGAATTCCACAAAGATCCTTCGAGCGAGCCGGAAAGGGTCGCTTCGACCCTCTCTATGGGCACTGAAATCTTTCGAAACTTCCAGCTTTGGCCGGTCAGGTCGGCCCTAATGAACTCGGTCGGCCCCTTTTTGTACTCGAAGCGCAGTATCTCCCCGTCGGGAGCGGTCCAGAAGGTGTACTGGTTGCCCACCTTCATCTGGCGCGGGTCGATATTGGGCCGCACCGCACCCAAAAAGGCCTGGGCCCTCTGGGTAGAGGCCCCCGCCCTGCGCAATATTATGTCCATCGTATCGCCGCCGCGCACCTCGCCCTTTGTCACCATCGCCTTTAGATACCGCTTCGCGCCGGTGTCCATGCGGGCAGAGATATCCTCCTCGGCTCCGGCGCAGGTGGGCATCGAAATAGGGGCGAGCGAGGCGAGCGCGACATCGTCGAAGATGGTGCGGGCCACCGTGAAATGGCGGTCGGGCCTTCCCACGATGAAAAACGCCAGGGTGAAGGCCACGATATTGATAATCAGGTTTTTTCTTCGTATAAAAAAATTCAAGCCAAAACCCTGGATTTATTTCTTATTCGCTCTTTGGCGCACAACGCGCCCAATTTATTCATGTTAGCCGATAGAGGGCAGGATGTTCAACCAAAAGGGTTGGCAATGGGCGATTTTACCCACTTATAGCCTTGGGGTTTCCTGCCCTGGGCGCCACGCGAATGGTCTCTTCCCCGCTGACAAGGACCTTGCCCGCCGCCGACCCCTTTGCCCTTTTGACGCGGCAGACCTCGGCGACCATCACCTCGACAGCGCCATCGCTTGAGAGGCGCGAACGCGCCGCGGCGATGCCGGCGATGAGCGCCCGCTCCTGCTCAGCGACGAAGGCGGGGAGTCTGATGACCTCGAACGCCTGCCAAAAGGGGTTCGGGTGGGACACGTCGAGATCAGCGAGCTTCTCGGCGCGCCGCTCCTCGCGCGCCGTGGACCAGTCGGCGGCGATCCGGAAGTGGATCGGGAGCGTCGGGGCGACCCAGCGGATCCCGGGCCGGACGGCGAGGTGCCCCTCGGGGGCGAAGCCGAGGCCGAGCGCCAGCGGCTGGCGCTCGAAGTCGAGCGGGCGACGACCGAACTGGAGGCGCAAAGCGCCGCGCTGCGCGAAACCGAG
>SRXB01000311.1 GCA_009724975.1 bacterium
AGCAGGAAAAAATCTTTTGTTTCGGGCTTGTTCTTTGTAAAGGCCTTGGAAACCGCAAGAACCGCCCAGAAAATAGAGGCGGCTATCATGGCGCGGACCGTGGCGAGGAAAAAGGGGCCCGCAAGACCGCGTATCGCCCTGCCAAGCACAATGTTGCCCGACCAGAGCAAGGTCGCCAGATTGACAAGAAAAAGAGCCCTTATGGGCATGGCTGACGCTCCCTTGAAGGGGCCGTATCGGCTCCGAGGTTAGGAAAGCCGGCATATTAGTGTCTAAGCGCGCCAAAGGGCAAGGTCTTTACCGGTATATGCGGTCGAGCGCCTGTTCCATCTCCGGATAGAGGAAGGCGAACCCCGCCGAATCGAGTTTTTTTGGAACCATCCGCTGGCTGAAGAGGAGGGTGTCGGCGAATTCGCCCAAAACCATCCTCAGGGCGAAAGCCGGAGTGGGCAAGAGGGCCGGACGGTGGAGTTTTTGGGCGAGCCTGGAGGCCAAATCGCCCTGCCGGACCGCGAAGGGAGAGCAAAGGTTGACCGGACCGGTGATTTTGGGGTTTTCGATGAGAAAGAGAAGTGCCCTGAGGAGGTCTTCAATATGTATCCAGGAAAACCACTGCCTGCCACCGCCGATGGGACCTGCGGCGAAGCGCCTCGTCACCTTTTCAAGCTCCAGCAAAGCCCCGCCGTCGCGGCCAAGGACAATCGCGAAGCGCGTTATCGCGACCGCCGCGCCCTTGTCGGCGGCCCTCATGGCCTCGGTCTCCCAATCGCGGGCTACCGTTGCGAGAAAATCGCTTCCTCCCGGGGCGGATTCATCCAGCAAAGCCTCCCCCCCGTCGCCGTAATATCCGACGGCGGAGGTGGAGAGGAGGCGAAAGCCACTCCCCGAAGGGATTGCGTCGACCAGATTTTTCGTGGTGAGAATGCGGGAGGAGCGTATCTCTTCCTTGGCGGCCTTATCCCACTTGCCCGCTATCGGGCGACCCGCAAGGTTAATAGCCGCATCGCAAAGGCAAACCGCCTCCTGCCAGGGTCCGGGTTCGGTGGATTCGCCCACCACCTTGGCAAAGCCATTGCCCAGATGCCTCCTCGCCTCGGAGGGGCGGAGCAAAAGAACAACCTCGTGGCCGTGTGAATGGAGAAAATTTGTCAGCTTCGAGCCGATGAAGCCTGTTCCTCCCGTTATGAATATCTTCAAAACCCTCGCTCCTGGCAATAAAAAGAGAGAGAGCCCGCGACCGTTACCCCAAAACCTAATCAAATTAAATGCATACGATTACTCTATCACAGAAGCCGGATGTTAATAGTGGGTTAAATTCCGGCAGCCAAAATTTACCCTCGTCCCGCCGACCCAGAACGCTCTCTTTATATGGACTTGCGCGCCTTCGCACGGTAGAATGGCTTTTTAAAGGCAAAAACGAGCAAAGGAACGCCCATTTGGAATTCAGCCTCGACCGTTTTTACCAGCTAAACCAAAAAGCGATACTATGGGCGGTATTTTTCGCGCTGGCGTGGCTATTGCGCGATTTCTTCGGCCTCATCTTCGCGATTTTCATAATCTCCTTCCTGGCCGGGCGCATAACTGGCGTAATAACCAAATACCTGCGCATGCCCACCTGGATCTCCATCACAGCCGTACACCTCCTCTTTCTCTTCGCCATCGCCATCTTCGTCCGCTACGCAACCCCCAAAATCTCCCACGAGGCGGAACTTCTCATCGGCAGGCTCGGCCAGATAGAAACCACCATAATAGAATACAAGGGAAAGCTCGCGGAAAAGCACCCGGGGATAAACAGGGCGATAACCGACTATCTTCGCGGCAACATCTCCGAGGAGGAGGCACAAAAGGAGCAGGAGAGAAAAGAGCTGGCGGCCGCTCAGGCCCAAGACCCCCAGCAGCTCCCCGCCCAGCAGGAAGCGCCGCAAAGGGGGCAGATCGTCCTCTCCGACGAGGCGCTGATAAAGCTCTCGCTCCAAAGGCAACTGAACCTTATCCGCGACAAGGCTCCCGAATACTTCAAGCTCCTCTGGCAAGGCTCCATAACCCTCCTTCTTGCCCTCCTCTTCTCTTTCCTCATCTCTCTCGACGCGGTCCGCATAGGAAAGACCCTCTCGAACCTGAGCAAAAGCAGGGTGAAAGACTTCTACGAGCAGACCACCAAGCCGCTCGTGCGCTTCGGCTACGTAGTCGGCAGGGCCTTCCAGGCCCAGTTCATGATAGCGATACTAAACACCATCCTCACCGTCATCGGCATGACGGTTCTGGGCGTGCCCTCGATCGCATTCCTCGCCCTAATCGTCTTTTTGTGCAGCTTCATACCTGTTCTGGGGGTCTTCATCTCCACCACCCCGATGGCCCTCGTCGCCCTCAACGCGGGCGGCGTCTCGCTGATGGCGTGGGTGATAATCATGGTCACGGCTATACACATAATCGAGGCCTACGTCCTCAACCCCATCATCTACGGCAACCACATGAAGCTAAACCCCGTGCTGGTGCTGATAATCCTCTACATCGGCCACCACTCCTTCGGGGTCTGGGGAATGGTCCTTGGCGTGCCGGTGGCCTACTA
>SRXB01000312.1 GCA_009724975.1 bacterium
CAAAGACTCCGCCAGCAGCTCCGCCGGACAGGACTGCTACAAGATAACCGGCGGAACAATCACCCAAACCTTCTACACCTCCACCAACCCCGCCTGCACCGCCGATCCCGCCTCCTTCACAGACAGCTACCCCGCCGACACCTCGGACGGGCTCCTTTGCGTAAATTCCGGCGTGGACCCCGCCACCTATCTGGCCAGCGCCTCCATATCGGCAAGGACGCCGCTTCTTGAGCACCAGTACCAGCTTTGCTGTTACGGCATGCCCTGCGAATCCTACACCCTCACCAAGGGCGAGCAGGAGCACGAGTGGCTCTGGACCGGCGAAGAGAAGCAGGCCGACGCGGGCGGCAACATGACCGGCAGCGCCGTCTCGCCAAACGGTTCCCCCACCTTCGAGTGGGACATAAGGCCCGACACCGGCTCGGCAGCGCCGTAAAAAACCTTCTACAAACGGCATCCTCGCGTGGGCCGCCTTCGGGCGGCCCCTTTTTTTGCCCCAAAGCCAAGCTAAAAAGATAAATCCCGCCCAAAACTTTTTAAGGTTGCCAGCGAAGTCAAGGTCGGCTATTCATTTCCCCCGAAAGATTTTCACCTCCCCCAAAGGGAATTCCGTAAAGAGTTTCAAATGCACCTTTCCCGAAGCTCGCTCGCGCGCCCTCTCCTAGCCGCCCTTTTGGCCCTTTCGATAGCGCTTCTGGCCGCCGCGGGCGGCTTTTGCGCGGAATCCAAGGACTCGTGGGAGATAGGCAAGCCCAAAAAGGCCGCCAAGACTCAAAAGGCCCCGAAGGCGGCGCTTTCGGCCCCCAAGGGCTGGCTCTCGGTGCGCTACGGCGAGCTGGTGGAGCGCGGAACGATAACCCACAGCGGCAGGACGATAGGCGGGGTGCTGAACGAGATGGCCTCATCCTCCTTTCCCTATCAGGACAAGAACCTCGCCGATCTCCAGCCCCATCTGGAACCCTATTCCTTTATTTTGGGAGAGGTGGCAACCGCCCTGGCTCCCGAGGAAGGGCAAAGTTACTCGTCAATCGCCGCAGACTACCCCGAGGGGTCCAGCCAGCCAGCGTGGGCTGCGCTCTTTCGCGAAGGCCGATACCAGCTCTTTTATGGCGGGGGCAAGGCGCGCCTCTTCCTTGAGGGGGAAAAACCCTCGTCCCTCTTCGACTCCCTTTACGGGGTGATACGCCACCCGCTTCTGGACGCGCTGGAAAAAAGCGGTCAAAAAAGCCTCGACCTTGAGGTCTATTCCTTCAAAAACGACTACCTGACCCAGGCCATTTACCTCAATCCAAAACCCTTCACCAAAAAAATCAGCTCCGAAAAGCTCAAAAGCAAGGGCTCTCCCCTGCCGCTGGCAGATCTTGAGGCCTTTTTCTCCGCCGGAGTAACCCTGGAAGGGGCCGAGGCGGCGGGCGGCGACTTTTTCCTCTACGGCGAGCCCTCCGCTCAAAAGACAATCGCTGGCAAGCCCCTCTCCCTTGAGGATTTCGCCGTAATCTACCGCGCCGTCTACCACAGCGGCCAAAACCCGCCCTACATAAGCCTCGATCCCCACGAAGAGAACCGCTACGCGAAGGTCAACTTCGGCGGCCTTCTGGAAAACACGGGGGTCGGGAAAACGGTTCTGGAGGCCGACAAGCTCTTCAAGACCATCGGGACCGGAATAGACCCAAACTCGCGAAAGCCGATACTCGGCGAAATAACCAAACTGGCCCCCGACTTCGCCACCGAGGACGAGCGCACCATCGCCGACGGGGAGGAGGCCGGGGTTTTCCGCGTGCGCTACTGGTTTTACCCCGACAAGATACGCACCGTCACCGATGGTAGCATGGCCGCGATAGAAGAGGCGGCTTTCACCGCCAACGCCGAGAGGATGGACCGCGAGGTGACCCTGGGCAAGGCCCAGCGCGCCGCGATAGACGACCTCAACAAAAATATCGCGCTCTACTCCGGGATATTCACCCCCTTCGACGAACTGGAAACAATCGGCAGGCTCATGGCGATAGCGACGTGGCTGCGCTCCTCCGGCGCGGCGAAAGATATCGACCTCGACGCACTCCTCTCGGTCAACCTCTCGCCGGTCCCGACAGAAAAACACACACTGAAGATGCTGGCGGCGACGGTTGGCAAGACCGACTCGGCCACCAAAGAGGGCAAACTGGCCGAAAAGCCAAAAGTCTACTGCCTGGACGAGATAATAGAGAAGGCCTCACCCGACGTCACCGACAACGAGCTTTTGGCCGCCGCCAAGAGCCACGTCGATACTTTCGACCAGACGCAGTTCCTCGCCCCCTCCGAACAGGAGCAGATTGAAGCCAGAAAAGTGGAGCGAAAGCGCCTGGAAGGATTGGAGGCGGAGCTGGCGCGGCAGAAAAAAGAGCTGGCCCAGGATGCGCCCGGAGTCAGGCTCGACAGCCGCGAGGAGGTGGACGCCTATAACGCAAGGGTGAAAAAGGCCAACGACCTTAAAGACGAGCTGATGGCCGCCATCGCCGCCTACAACGACCCCGCCGCAAAGCCCAGGATAAAAAGACCGCGCCTACAGACCGTCACCTCGGTCGGC
>SRXB01000045.1 GCA_009724975.1 bacterium
CTACCAGAAGCAGTACCAGATAACGGTCGACCCGAATCGCCTAAGGGCCTACGGCCTCAGCCTTGAGATGGTGGCCGATGCGGTAAGGGGCTCCAACGACGAGGTGGGGGCGAGGCTGATTGAATTTTCCGGCGCCGAGTTCATGGTGCGCGCGCGCGGCTACCTGCGCGGGGTGGAGGACATAAGGAAAATTGTCCTGAAGACCGGAGCGGAGGGCGTCCCTGTTCTGGTATCGGATGTCGCCAGGGTCGAGATAGGGCCGGAGATGCGGCGCGGAGTCTCCGACCTCGACGGCGAGGGGGATCACGTCGGCGGCATAATAGTGATGCGCCACGGGGAAAACGCCCTCAACGTGATCAACCGCGTAAAAGAGAGGATGGAGGAGCTAAAGCCCTCACTGCCGGAGGGGGTCCGCTTCGTGACGGCTTACGACCGCTCCGGCCTCATCGAAAGGGCCATAGGCACCCTCAAGCACGAGCTCATTTTGGAAATGCTCATCGTCTCGGCGGTGATTTTGCTCTTTTTGTGGCACATACCCTCGGCCATCGTCCCGATAATAACAATCCCCATCTCCGTTTTCCTCTCCTTCATTCCCCTCTATTTCATGGGGATAACCGTAAACATCATGAGCCTCGCCGGAATAGCGATCTCCATCGGCGTTTTGGTGGACGGGGCGATAGTGGAGGTGGAAAACGCCTATAACAGAATACATCTTTGGGACGTAGGCGGACGCAAGGAGGATTTTCACAAGGTACGGCTGGATGCCCTCAAGGAGGTCGGCCCCTCGGTCTTTTTCTCGCTTCTAGTCATCGCCGTAGCCTTCATGCCCGTTTTCGCGCTGGTGGACCAGGAAGGGCGGCTTTTCAAGCCCCTGGCCTATTCCAAGAATCTGGCGATGGCGCTGGCGGCACTTTTGGCCATTACCTTAGACCCCGCCCTCCGCATGATGTTCGCTCACATCGAGCCCTATAAATTCAAGCCAAGATTTCTTGCGAAAATGGCCACCGGCCTTTTCGTTGGAACTTATTATTCCGAAGAGCGCCACCCAATCTCCCGCGCCATACACCGCGCCTATGAGCCCGCCTGCCGCTTCGTGCTCAAATGGCCCAAATCGGTCATCGCCGCTTCGGTGGTGATGGTCGCGGTATCGGTGTGGTCCTACTGGGGCATCTCTTTCCTTGGAATAAAGCCGCTGGGTCAGGAATTCATGCCACCCCTGAACGAGGGGTCGATACTTTACATGCCCACCACCCTACCGGGCATATCGGTGGCGCAGGCCCAAGACCTGATGACGCGGCAGGACAAGCTCCTTCGCGAATTCCCGGAAGTGGAGAGAGTTTTCGGCAAGGCGGGGCGAGCCGACACCTCCACGGATCCCGCTCCCTTCTCCATGATGGAAACGACGGTGGTTTTAAAGCCCGAAAGCGAGTGGAGAGGCAAGGAGAGGTGGTATTCGGGATGGTCGCCGGAGTGGCTCAAGCCCCTTTTCAGGCCGATATGGCCCGACCGCATCTCCTGGGACGACCTCATTGACGAGATGGACGCCACCGTGCGTTTCCCTGGGGTCACTAACGCCTGGACTATGCCGATAAAGGCTCGCATCGACATGCTTACCACGGGGGTTCGCACACCCGTGGGGATAAAGGTTTACGGCTCCGACCTTAAAGAGATAGAGCGAATAGGCCAGACCCTTGAAAAGACCCTGCAAAATGTTCCCGGCACCAGAAGCGTCTTCGCCGAGCGGGTAACCGGCGGTTTTTTCATAGATTTCGTACCGCGGCGAGATATGCTCGCCCGCTACGGGCTTACGGTGGAAAAACTTCAGGAGACGATAATGTCCGCGGTCGGCGGGGAGAGCGTGACGACTACGGTAGAGGGGCGCGAACGCTATTCGGTCAATCTGCGCTACCCGAGAGAGCTTCGCGAGGATCCGGCGGCCCTCGGGCGCATCCTCGTAAGCGTTCCCTCGGTAATGGGCGGTGGCGTGCCGTTGGCGCAACTGGCTGATATAAAGCTGGTCCAGGGGCCAGCGATGATACGCGACGAGGGCGGATTCCTGGCGGGGTACGTCTTTGTTGACATCGCGGGGCGCGACGTCGGCGGCTACGTCGAGGAGGCGAAAAAGCTGGTTGCGGGAACGGTAAAACTGCCGCAAGGGTACGTGCTGACCTGGAGCGGCCAGTATGAAAACATGGTAAGGGTAAAAGAGCGGCTAAAGGTGGTAATCCCCATAACCCTCGCCCTCATCTTCGCCCTCCTTTACGCCAACACAAAAAGCGCCTTCAAGGCTTCGGTGGTGATGCTGGCGGTCCCCTTCTCCGCCATCGGGGCGATATGGCTCTTTCACCTTCTTGGCTACAACGTCTCCATTGCCGCCTGGGTGGGAATGATAGCACTGATGGGGCTCGACGCCGAGACGGGGGTCTTCATGCTCCTTTTTCTGGACATATCTTATGACGAAGCAAAAAAGAAGGGACTTTTGCGCTCGATGGCCGACCTGGACGAGGCGATTATACACGGCGCGGTAAAAAGGGCGCGCCCGAAGATGATGACGGTGGCGGCCGCCTTCATGGGCCTGTTGCCGATAATGTGGTCAACTTCCGCCGGAGCCGACGTGATGAAGCGCATAGCCGCCCCCATGATAGGAGGCCTCATAACCTCCTTCGCCCTTGAACTTTTGGTCTATCCGGCGATCTACAAGCTCTGGAAGGGGCGCGAAATACCCCCTGAAAAGAGCGCGGAGGCTGGCGCAGAGACGGTTTAAGCGAAGAGGGAAAGACCCTCTGCTTAGTTTTCTTGCCCCGAAGCCCACGGAGTGATAAAAATCAAAGTCTTGAAGTAAATTTCTCAAGGAGTTGCCCATAGTGGATATTTACGAGCTGTATTCGGACCTTACTCCGGGGTCGGCCATTCTCCACAACCACGCCTCCCATCTTTTTCCGGGCGGCATATGCCACAACATCCGTCTTTTCGACCCGCATCCCATTTATCCGCGCCAGGCCGTCGGGCCGGTGGTAATAGACGTGGACGGGCGAGAGATAGTGGACCTTTGGATGGGCCATTACGCCATGATTCTCGGCCACGCCAACCCCCAGGTAAAAGCGGCGGCGGTGGCGGCCCTGGAAAACGGGTGGCAGTGGGGGATGCCCAACGAGACAGAGGTGCGGCTTGCCGATGAGATAATGCTCGCGGTCCCCGCCCTGAAAAAAATCCGGTTTTGCTGCTCGGGAACCGAGGCTACCATGTACGCGGTGCGCCTTGCCCGCGCCTTTACTGGCAAGAACTGGGTGCTGAAGGTTTCCGGCGGCTGGCACGGAGCCTCCACCGACTTAAGCTACTCGGTCCAGTCCAAGAATGGGGAGCCCGAGGGCCCGGGCCTTCTGGACCCTAGCGCCCAGGGGGTGGCGACCCTCGCCTTCAACGAAATCGAATCTTCCCAAAAAGTCATAGAGGCTCATCAGGACAAGATTGCGGCCATAATCGTGGAGCCCATGCTGGGCGCGGGCGGCTTTATTCCCGCAAACCCGGAATATTTGAAATTTTTGCGCAAAACCTGCGACGATATCGGCGCGCTTTTAATTTTCGACGAAATTATCACCGGCTTTCGCTTCCGCTACGGCTCCCTTGGCGATGAATATGGCGTTAAGCCCGACCTTTCCACTTTCGGCAAGATTGTAGGCGGCGGTTTCCCCATCGGCGTTTACGGCGGCAGGGAAGATGTCATGGAGCTAGCCGATCCCAGGGGGTCGCGCTCCCCGGGCAGGCCGGTGCTTGTCGGCGGCGGAACCTTTTCCGCCAATCCCGTCACGATGGCGGCGGGCCTCTCGACCCTCGACATACTGCGCACCCAGCAGGCTTCAATCTATCCGAGCCTCGCCCAAAAGGGCGAGCAGCTTCGCAAGGGGATCAGGGAAAGGATGGAGGCGGCGGGGCTCAAGGCCAGCTGCACCGGCAAGGGCAGTCTTTTCATGACCCACCTTTTGAGGGATTTTGCGGCGGGGGCCGAGATCAAATCCCCGGCCGACATGGCCTCGATGACCTACTCCTCCGTCGCCGATAAAGAGCTGAAAATTGCCCTTTTAAACCACGGGGTCTTCACCATGCACGGTGGCGGGGCCGTGAGCGCCGCCCACAAGGAGGAACATCTGGAGAAGACCCTGGACGCTTTCGAGTGCGCCGCCAGGGAGATAAAAGGATTCCTGAAATAGGACCTTGGTGCCGGAAATAAAAAAGGCGGGAAGAGCTCCCGCCTTTTTTCATGCCCGTGAGACGAAGTGGCCGTCCCGCGTATCGACCTTGACCACCTCTCCCTCCTCCAGATAAGGGGGAACCTGTATGACGAGCCCCGTTTCGAGCAACGCCTCCTTGGTTTGGGAGGTCGCGGTGGCGTTTTTAAGGGAGGGCGGGGTCTTAACCACCCGAAGCTCGACCGTCATCGGCGGGTCGATGCTGACCGGCCTGCCATCGTAAATTCCCAGCGTAACTTCGCCGCCGTCCAGAAGATATCCCTTCACCGAATCGAAAAGGTCTCCTCCAACCTCGAACTGGTCGTAGCTCTCCATGTCCATGAAGATGCCGCCGTCGGGAGTAGAGTAAAGATATTGCCCCTTTTTGCGCTCGAAATCAGCCTCGTCTACCCTGTCGTCGCCCTTGAGGTTTTTGTCGAGAACCTGGCCGGTGAGGAGGTTTCGGTATTTGATTTTTACGCGAAGGCTCGCGCCGCGGGCCGATGGCGCATGGCACTGCACTTCTAGCAGGCGGCAGGGCGCATCGGAGAATTTTACTATCATTCCACGCTTGAGGTCTGAGGCGTCGGCCATTTTTTGTCCTTTCTTCAGTCAATTTTTCAGCCGCGACATTTTTCCTGCGTTTGAAAAATTTTGTAAAGAAAAATTGATAAAAGGTGATGGTGCAAATATTATTGGGCCATTCGCGCGACAACCAACGAAAGGAGAAAAAATGTCTCTCAAGAAAAACCTCAAAACACTTAGTATTGCGGTTCTTTTTGCCTACATCCTCTGCTTTGTCCCCACCTCGCCGGTTTTCGCGGCTTGGGTCGGCACACCGGAGGCGATGGGAGCCAGCAAGGCGCAGCTTCTTTCGGTTGTCGAGAGGCAGGATGTGCAGGCGATGATAGCTTCGATGGGGGTAGAGCCCGCCGAGGCCGCCCGCAGGGTAAGCGCCATGACCGAAAGCGAGGCCCGCGCGGCCCTTGACAAGCTGGGCCAGATGCCCGCCGGAGGCGACGGCTTCGGCTCCCTCGTGGGGGCCTGCGTCTTTATCTTCGTCCTCCTTTTGATAACCGACATCCTTGGACTCACTCACGTCTTCCCCTTCACCAACCGTGCCAGGTAGGGCAGTAGTCTTTTTTGCAATCGCGGCGGCGCTCCTCCTCGGGGGATGCGCCGCCGATCTCTCTTCTCTCAAAAACGACCCCTCGCTGCCCCCCGCCGCTTCAATCGAAAACCTCAAGCCTTTTCAGCAGGACGAACACCAATGTGGCGCGGCGGCCCTTGCCACCGTTCTTTTATGGGCGGGCTTCGAGGGCGAAACTCCCCAAACCCTGGCTCCCCTGGTTTACACGCCGAAAAAGGAAGGCTCCTTTCTCTTTGATTTGGCCCGCGAGGCGAGAAACAGGGGTTTTTTGGCCTTTGCCGCTTCGGGAGGGCTCAAGGCGCTTCTCGCCGAGGTCGGCAGGGGAAAACCCGCCATAGTACTTGAAAACAGGGGGCTCGGCCTTTATCCGGTATTTCATTACAGCGTGGCGGCGGGCTATGACCTTTCGCGCGAAACGATAACCCTCCTTGAGGGAGAGGAGAAGGCCACGGAACACTCTCTCGGAGTATTCGCGAATACCTTCGGGCGCTCCGGCTCCCACTATCTCCTTATTCTGCGAAGCGGGGAATTGCCCGCCACAGAAAGTCCTACCCTGATTTTGCAGGGGATAGCGGATCTGGAAAAAGCGGCGGGCAGTAAGGCGGCATTGCCCTATCTGCAGAGTTACAAGGCGCGCTTTCCCGAAAACTGGCTTGGAAGGTTCGCCCTTGGAAACTCGTGCTACGCGGCGGGCGATAAAAAATGCGCCGAAGAGGAGTTTTTGTCCGCCTCGCAAATTTCCCCCGAAAGGCCCGAGCCTCTCAACAATCTAGCGCTGCTGAAAAAAGAGGCCGGGATGGATGCCCAGGCGGTTGAGTTTGCCAAAAGGGCCGTGGAAAAGGCCCTTTCACAGGGTCTGGACCACGCTCCTTACGAAGAAACCCTCAGGGAGGTCCGGGAAAAATAAAAAAACTTGATTTTTTCTTCGCTTTGGCCGATTTGAAGAAAGTGTGTTTTTTCCAAAGGGAGCGAAGATGGCGCAACTGGCAGGGGGAGACAAAACCAGCGCGGCAAACCGCAGGGCTTACCCGAGAAGTCCGGTGGTTGTCCGGCAGGCGAAGATGCGTGATGGGCGCGAAGTTTTTTTCGGCTACGCCAGCAACATCTCCACCAGCGGCCTTTTCGTCTCCTCTCCCAAGCCAAGAAAGCCCGACGAGGTTTTCGATATCGAATTTACCCTCCCCGGAGTGCTGGATAAGCGCTTTTCCTGCAAATGCAGGGTCGTCTGGTCCCGTTCCTACAAGTCCGAGGCCCCCTACCCCGCAGGTTTCGGGGTGGAGTTCATCGGCCTATCGGAAGAGGACAGAAAATATCTCAAAAGCTGGGTAGACCGGGTTCCCGCCAAAGACTAGTCCCCGCCGTATCTTATGCCGAAAACCAGCAAAGCCTTCAAAAGCTCCTCCGGCAAGGGGTCGATTATGACAAGCCTTTCGCCGGTCACGGGGTGGTCCATCTCCACCTTGTAGGCATGGAGGAAAAACCTCCAAAGACCCGTCAGCTCACCAAAGGCCTCATTGAAATCTCTGTCGCCATAGCGCTTGTCCATCGCCACCGGGTGGCCGATGCCGGAAAAATGCCTTCGTATCTGGTGGTTCCTTCCTGTCTTAAGGTCGATTTCCGCCAGCGAGGTTTGAAGGGGCATGGACGAGCGCGCCAGAACTTTGTAGACAGTGTGGGCGCTCTGGAATTTTGGGGTTTCGAGGATTTTGCCGCGCTTGAGGTCGCGGCTGTCGGGCTTTACCTCAAGCTCGTCCGTTATTTCCCCCTCGTCCGTCTCAAGATTGCCCGCCAGAAGGGCGATGTATCGCTTTTCGATGCGCTTTTTCTGGAGGTGGAGGCCCAGCTTGCGCTGTGCGTGGGGGGTCTTGCCGATAAGGACAATCCCGCTGGTGGCTATGTCGAGGCGATTTGCCAGCGCGGGCCGGAAATCCTCCGGCGAATCGGCGGGCGGCACCTTCAGGTAATGGCGCACCCGCTCTATAAGGGTGTCGCCGCCGCGCCCGAGGGCGGGATGGCTGGCGCATCCGGCGGGCTTGGAAACCACCAGAAGGTCTTCGTCTTCGCGGATAACCCGAAAAGGGCCGCTGGGGGTGTTAGCCAGGAGATTTTCATGCTCCACCGGCTTGGAGGAGGGCTTTTTGGGCCAAAGGAGGGTGACGGCTATTGTCTCTCCCCCGAAAACCTTGCCCGTGGGCTCTCGCCTTTTCTGGTCGACCAGAATCTCGCCGCTACGGGTTTTTTTGAATACTTCCCGGGGCGTTAACTGGGGGAATGCGCGCCTTACCGCCTCCAGCAGGGTCAGCCCCGACCAGCCTTCGTTAACCGCCACGAAGCGCGTGGCAACTTCCATGTCGCCGATCAGGGGCAAAACCTTTTGGAGGAAATCAAAACCTCCGAACCCAGTTCTTTGTCCAAAAACTCGGCCATCGTCTCGCATTTTACGCAAAGGAGGAAAAAAAGCGGCTTTCCTTTCAGGAAATCGGGGAATTCGCTCAGGGTTTCGAGGTTCGCCATTCCCTTTGAGATGACGAGGTCGGCGAGGGCGAAGGCCTGGTGGAACTCTTCCCCGCTTTCATCTGGCCAAATGCCCACGGAGCCGGTTCCCGTGTCGACGAGGTTTTTTATCTCTATGCCAAACCGCGCAATATCCGCGCGGGTCAGGTCATTTTGCGAGGGTGCGCCCTTTACGCAATAGGCGACTTCTTTGCCCTCCCCCTCCAGAAATTTTATCAATTCGGCGTCGAAGAGCGCCTCGCCGGTGTTGTCGGCAAGAAGGAGGATTTTCGAGGCGGCCAGGAGGGCTGACTCGAAGGAGGAAAGCTCCTCGTCGGAGAATTCGAAGTCCACCTCCGCCCATTCTTTTTCCACCTCTTGGAGCGGCCTGAAAAAATCGAGGCGGTTGCCCATTGCGGAGAGCTTGAGCCTCCCCCTCAGGTCTTTGGCGCAGCGGGCCTCCACCAGCGGCAGGAGTTTTTGGCTCATTTCAAATTCCAGTCGCTTGAATTTGAAATAGGGATCGGGGTTTCCCGAGACTCGCGCCGCAATGGAGAGAAAACCGTTGGCCATCTGGGGAGGAATTGTTATTCCCTCGGTGAAATTTTCCTCGACGAAGGCAACGGCCTCCCGCTCCGCCAGCGCCGCAAGGCCAAGATTTTCGCCGCAGGCATGGCTGGCCGTTCGCCTTGCGTGGCCGATAAGGCATTCCCGACAGACTTTTTTCGCCTTCATTTTTGGAAAACCGCCAGGGAGGCCTCCGGCAAAAGGCGGCAGGCCTCTCTCAGGGCTTCTTTTTCCTTCGGGGATTTTTCTTCCCACAGGGAGCTTTTCAGAGGCAGGTCGCTTACGTAGGTTATTGCCGCGCCCGAAAGGCCGTGATGGGCCGCCGCGGAGTAGAAGGCGGAAAGTTCCATCTCTATCGCGTCAAAGTCGGCGTTTTTTATTATTTTGAGGTTTTCGGGCGATTCGGCGGCTATCGAGCCGATGGTGAAGACCCGCCCCTCCCGCGCCCGTATCCCCTTGCCCTCAAGCCATCGCCTTGCTCTTTCCTCAAGGCCTCCGGCGCAGGGGACGAGCGGCGCGGTTTTTACGATTTCATCAAATGGCTCGCGCAGGTAGCGCGTATAGCCTTCTCCGTCGGCGGCGCATAGCGGCAGGAAAAAATCGCCTATTTCAAGGTCGTCGCCAAGGCCGCCGACCGCGCCCGCGAAGACGAGGTTCTGGACCTCTGAAAGAGAGAGAAAGGAGATTGCGTCGCCGACGCGCGAGGGCCCGATTCCCGTTCTTATAACCGAGATTTCGACTCCGCCGAACATGGCCGTTAAGCCCTGGAAGAAAAAGGGCGGCGAAAGTTCCAAGAGGGTTCCTTCGTCGGCGTGGCGCGAGAAGGAGCGAAGCGGCACGAAGGGGGTCAGGATTACGTTGGCGGCGATTTTGCCGGGGGGAGCGCCGAAGGTTGTTTCGAGCACTTTGGTTTTTTCGCCGAGCGAGGGGAGGTTTTTCGCCATCTGCGCGGTTTAGCCGTAGCGGCCTTCTATGTACTCCGCGGTCTTTTCGTATCGCGGAGTAAGGAAGAGATCTTCGGTGCGCGAATGCTCGATCATCTCGCCGAGGAGCATGAAGATGCACTCGTCGCTCGCGCGCCTCGCCTGGGCCATGTTGTGGGTGACGATGACAACGGTGTAGCGGCCCTTGAGGTCGAACATAAGCTCTTCTATCGCCCGAGTCCCCTCTATGTCGAGGGCCGAGCAGGGCTCGTCCATAAGGATGACTTCGGGCTTGAGGGGTAAAAGCCTCGCTATACAAAGTTTTTGTTGCTGCTCAAGCTGCAGGTGGGTGGCCTTGTCGTCAAGGCGGTCTTTGAGGTCTGCCCAAAGCCCGACGTCGGCGAGTGATTTTTCGACTATTCCGTCGAGCAGCGATTTATTCAGCTCGCTTCGCTCCATGTGGAGGCGCAGGCCGAAGACGACATTTTCGTAGATGGAGATGGGAAGCGGGTTCGGGCGCTGGAAGACCATGCCGACCGATTTGCGAAGCTCGATGAGCGAAACGTCGGGGTCGTAGATGTTTTTGCCGAGGATTTTTATCTCGCCCTCGGTCCTGACGTTCTCAAAGCGCTCGTTTATGCGGTTGAGGCAGCGAAGAAGGGTTGTTTTGCCGCAGCCGCTGGGGCCGATGAGCGAGGTTATTATGCCGTGGCCGATATTCAGCGTGACGCTTTTCAGCGCCTGGAAGTTGCCGTACCAGAGGCAGAGGTTGGAGGTGGTTATGGCGGGCGGTGTTTTTTGTTCCATTTTTAGCCGACGATTCCGTTCACGTAGTCCCAGGTGGCCTGGTTGGCAGGGGTGTCGGAGAAAACCACCTCGCTTGAGTTTATCTCCACGATGTTGCCGTTCAGAAGGAACATCGTGCGCTCCGAAAGCCTTCTCGCCTGGTGGGTGAGGTTGGTCACGAGGATTATCGTCATCTCGCTGGCCAGCTCTTTAAGTACGTCCTCGATCCTCATGGTGGTGACGGGGTCGATGGCGATGGAAAATTCGTCGAGGCAGAGGATTTCGGGGTCGTGCGAGAGGGCCCGGGCGATGGTGAGCCTTTGCTGCTGGCCGCCGGAGAGTTTGGTGCCAAGGGTGTGGAGGCGGTCTTTCGCCTCGTCCCAGAGGGCGGCGGCCCTGAGGCAGCGTTCAACGGTTTCGTCGAGGGCGGCCTTTTCCTTGATTCCGGCGGAGCGGGGGGCGAAGGCCACGTTGTCGTAGATGGAGAGGGGAAGGCCGACGGGCAAGGGTGCCACCATGCCGACTTTGCGCCTTAGGCTATATATATCCTTTGTTTTCCGTACGTCTTCGCCGTCTATTTTTATGGTTCCCGAGACCTTGTGTTTGTTGGAGAAGTCTATCGTGCGGTTTATGCAGCGAAGAAGGGAGGTTTTTCCCGACTGCGCCGGTCCGATGATGCTTAGAATCTCGTTTTCGTAAACGTCGAAGGTTATGCCGTGAATGAC
>SRXB01000313.1 GCA_009724975.1 bacterium
CGAGTACATCGAGATCTTCTACAACCGCAAGCGGCGGCACTCATCGCTCGGCTATGTCAGCCCGCATGAGTACGAACAGCAAGTCCAACCCTTAACCGTGTCCACTTTTTGTGGGTAAGATCAGAAAATTCGCAGTTAGTCGTACAAGCTTGAAAACATCTCTGATTTCTGATGTCGTTAAACGGTCAATGTCGTCCAAGATTACAACGATTGGGGTGTCAAGTTTCCTAAGAGCTTCGCAAACCTTACTCTGGCTCGAACGAATTCCTTCTTTTCTGCGTTGAAGCAACTTAGCAATAACATTCGTGGCAGTCCGCCCACGTTCGATCCATGGGCCGACCAATGGTAGCCAACCTAAACCTGAAAATGTTTCTCCGTAATCCTCAACTAGTTTGCCAATTTCGGCCAAGCCGGAACGGAGTTTCAATTGTGCTGAAAGCTCTATGAAAAATGCTTGAACGAGTTGATCCGCACCACTAAACATCCAAGGATTGAATTCCAGCACGGCAATGTCTGACTGCTTCAAGCGCTCGCGGGCAAGGTTAACGAAAGACGTTTTCCCCGAACCCCAGGGACCTAAGATCCCAACAACAACACCTTCGGTCGAATCAAGGGCGAGAATCTGGTCTGCGAACGATTGTGCAGGCTTAACCCGACCAAGAGCATCATCTTCCAACTTGGTGATTGGATTGTCTGCAGAGATACTGATCAAATTATTGTCCATTTTAAGAGAAGGCTCCGATGGGACTCTGTCATTCATCGACTTGGCATGTTTTCGTCGGAACAGATCCCTTAGCCAGTTCATTGCATTCCTCTGAGTTGCTGATCTTACCCACGAAAAGTGGAAACGGTTAAGGGTTGAGGCTGCTGCTCATACTCATGCGGGCTGACCTGGCCCAGCGACGAATGCCGCCGCTTGCGGTTGTAGAAGAGCTCGATGTACTCGAAAATCCACACACGCGCTTCGTCAACCGTCTTGTAATTCTCGCAAAAATTATGGGGACACCACACTTAATTCGCAGAAAACAAAAAAACCGCCCTCCCCGACCCACATCGGCCGACTCGAACGGTTGCACTCACACCAGAACCCTGCTCTTCCCCTGCCGCATCACGTTCCCCCGAACCAACGCAACCCGCCGCACCAAGGATGGCCCCGCACCCTCCGCGGCGGCCCGAAATAATGACTTAAGTAGTCTAAAATACTGGGGTAATTTTATCCGATACTAGAGGATGGAACAGAAGACGTCAACCGGAATTGTCCGGGCGACCACCACTTTCGCCCAGCCGGACATTCCCCGCCAATTGCCAGCCCCCCGTACCGTCGCCGCCGGAGCCGGATGGATGAATGGCGATCAGCCGGACAAATGTTTGAGCGCAGCGAGTTTTTGTCCGGCCGGCATTCATCTGTCCGGCGGAGGGAACCCTGCGCAGCAGGACAAGACGGCGGGGAACCACGGCGTTTGATCCAAACTTTTCGCCGTGGAAAAGTTTGGCCGCAGTCCGGGCGCGGCAGCCCGGGATCTTGATTCAGACAAACAAAGGAATTCGACGGAGTGCGGGGGCGGGACCCCGCGGTTTCGACGGAAACAGGGAAGACCATCGTCCGGGCGCGGCAGCCCGGAACTTTGATTCTACCGCAACTTCTTCCGCGTCTGCACCAGCCAGAGCACGGAGATCGCGACGAACAGCGCGGGGATCAGGTCGCCCATGCGGGCGTAGAGACCGGGGCGGGCGCCGAGGCCGACCTCGACGGTGGCGGCGGCCGGGACGAACAGGCCGGTGGCGGCGTGAAGCCGGCCGGACGGGGCGATGAAGGCCGAAATGCCGGTGTTGGCGGCGCGGGCCACCCACACCCGGTTCTCCACCGCGCGGAAGCGCACCATCGCCAGGTGCTGCCAGGGCGCCGACGAATTGCCGAACCAGGCATCGTTGGTGATGTTGACCAGCAGCCCGCTCCCCTGCCGCACCCACTCGCGGGCCAGCTCCGGGAAGATCGCCTCGTAGCAGACCAGCACCCCGAGCTTGTGGCCGTCGAGCGGCAGCGGGTTGATCGTCCCCGGCGAAAAGTCGCCGATGCCGACCACGATCTTGTCGATGAACGGCAGAAAGCGCTTGAGCGGCACGTACTCGCCGAAGGGGACCAGGTGGATCTTGTCGCTGCGCCCCTTCTCCCGGCCGTCCGCATCGAGCAGGTAGGCGCTGTTGAGATAGCGCACCCCGCCCGGCTCCTTGCGGTAGGCCGGGCTGCCGAACAGCAGCGCGGCCCCGGCCTCCTGCGGGAGCTTCGTCACCTCGGCGGCGAGCTTGCCGCCCTCCTGGTAGAAGAACGGGGTGGCCGCCTCGGGCCAGATGATCAGGCCGGGCTGCGCCTCGCGGGCGGCGCGCAGCGACAGGTCGCGATAGATGGCCACCGTCTCCTGCTGGAACTCCGGCAGCCACTTGACGTCCTGCGGGATGTTCCCCTGGACCACGGCGATCTTCAGGCGGTCGTCGCGGCGGTCCGGGTCGCCGCCGAGGCGCCACTGGCCGTAGCCCCACGCGGCGGCGAGCAGCACCGC
>SRXB01000314.1 GCA_009724975.1 bacterium
TTCAAAAAGCCGCAGCCATCGAGGGGTTCCCCGCCAAACTCCTCACCCACCTGGAGCACATGATTCTCTCCCACCACGGCGAACTTGAGTGGGGCTCGCCAAAACGCCCCAAAACGGTGGAATCGCTCGCCCTGCACATAGCCGACAACATCGACGCGAAGCTGATGGCGGCCCTTGACTCGGTCGAAAAGCCGGACGGCACCAGCGGTGAGTGGACGAGCTTTCTGAAAATTTTCGAGCGACCCTTCCTTCGGCCCTTCGCCCTTGAGGACGATTCAACCGGCGGCGTTTCGCAAAAACAAAAAAAAGAGGCGAACGCTAAGAAGACGGAAAAGCAGGCCGAACAAAAACCCACGGGCCAGCGAACCCTTTTCTAAAAATACCCCGAAATTGAAAAGGGGCGGAGTTCTGCGCAATTGCGGGGACAGTCTCGTGCGGTTTTCCTGCGGTTAAAAGTCTCCCCTCAAAACCCGCCTCATCTCAAAACGCCATTAAGCCCCTCTCGGCAAGGCTTTCGGGGCGATGAAATTTTTTTTCTCCTTTAACACCGCCCTGATTCATGATAATTATTAAACCGCGTTTTATTGGCGGGTCGGCCTTTTTACCGGGGGCGGCGGGCCCGTTGTTTTGTTCCGGTAGATTAAAGCAAGAAGGAGAAGGAAGTGGCTAGGGGAACTGTAAAGTGGTTTAACGACCAGAAGGGGTACGGATTCATCTCCCAGGAGAACGGACCCGACGTATTCGTTCACTTTTCCGCCATCAACATGGATGGCTTCAAGACTCTCGCCGAAGGCCAGGAGGTCGAATTCGACCTGGTCGACGGCCCCAAGGGGCTTCAGGCCGCAAATATCCGAGCCTAGACGGCAATTTTCGCCAAATCTGAAAGCGGGCTCCTTCGGGGCCCGCTTTTTTTGCCCAACATCCGTCGCCTTCGCAGTAATATTCCCCGCAAGGGAGGACCGCCGATGCCGGAAGTCAAAATCGAGAAAATATTCATGGAACGGCTTAAAAAGGGGGAAGACCTCCTTTCGGCCCTCTCCCGAGCCGCCTCCTCCCACGGGATGAGGCTCGGCAAGGTGGAGGCGATAGGTGCGGTGACTGGCGCGACTCTCGGGTTTTACCGCCAGGAGGATAAAAGCTACGAGACGGTCAGGCTGGAAGGCGGCCTTGAGATAATCTCGCTTATCGGCAACATCTCGCTAAAGGAGGGAAAGCCCTTTTTGCACGCGCACGTGGCTTTTGGCGACGAGAGCGGCAGGGCCTTTGGCGGCCATTTGATGGAGGGCTCGGAAATTTTCGCCTGCGAGGCGGTTTTCACAGTATTTTCAGGCCCCGATTTGGTGCGCCTGCCCGACGAGGCCACCGGCCTTTGGCTCTGGAGAGGTTGACGGCTACGCGGTGGCCGATTATAAGTTATACTGTTTCCTTATGATTGTTTAAACATGGAAGGAGAAGCGCGATGCCGGTAGATTTTAAAAGCCTTGGGCTTTCAAACACCAAAGAGATGTTCAAAAGGGCGATGGAGGGCAAATACGCCGTACCCGCCTACAATTTCAACAACCTCGAACAGCTCCAGGCGATAATAACCGCCTGCGCCGAAACCAAAAGCCCCGTGATAATCCAGGTATCGAAGGGAGCCAGAAGCTACGCCAACGAGATACTCCTTCGCCACATGGCCGCCGGAGCTGTGGAATACGCCCGCTCGCTGGGAAGCCAGATACCCATCTGCCTCCACCTGGACCACGGCGACAGCTACGACCTTTGCGTCTCCTGCATCGAATCGGGGTTCTCCTCGGTGATGATAGACGGCTCGGCCCACTCCTACGAAGACAACATCGCCCTCACCAAGAAGGTGGTTGAGTACGCCCGCCCCCGCGACGTCTCGGTGGAAGGCGAGCTGGGAGTACTCGCCGGAATCGAAGACCATGTCTCCCACGCCGAATCCAAATACACCCACCCCGAGCAGGTCGAGGACTTCGTTGGCCGCACCGGCGTGGACAGCCTCGCCATCTCCATCGGCACCAGCCACGGCGCCTACAAGTTCAAGGTCAAGTCCCAGGCCGAGATACCGCCCCTTCGTTTCGACATCCTGGAAGAGATCGAAAAGCGCATACCGGGCTTCCCCATCGTCCTCCACGGCGCCTCAAGCGTCATGCCCGAATACATCAAGATGATAAACGATTTCGGCGGCGACATGGCGGGGGCGCTGGGAGTGCCGGAAGAGCAGCTTCGCCGCGCCGCAAAGAGCGCGGTGTGCAAAATCAACATCGACTCCGACGGCAGGCTTGCAATGACCGCCGTGATACGAAAATATCTCAAGGAAAACCCCAAGGAGTTCGACCCGCGCAAATACATAGGCGCGGCGCGCTCGGCCCTTGTGGAAGTGCTAAAACACAAGAATGAGATGGTGCTGGGGAGCGCCGGAAGGTATTAAAAGCCGCTTGAAGGCAAAAAAGCCCGTCGGAGAGCTCCGGCGGGCTTTTTTTATGCCCTTAGGGGCGCTAAAGGGAGAAGAGCCTGGCCCCGTTCACAAAAACCTCGCCGTTTTTCATCTC
>SRXB01000623.1 GCA_009724975.1 bacterium
GTTCGCCCTTCTGGGCGAGCATTACGCCTATTCCGACCCGCCGCTGGCGCTGAATTACTACCGCAAGGCCATTGCGGGGCCTTTGGACGCCGAGCGCAAGGAAGCGTTGAAAAAAGAGATAGATCGCCTCGTAAAAGAGGTGTCCGCCGCGCAAAAGAACAGGCAGGGGGGCTGACTTTACTTTTCACACCGCCTCTGATACCTTTTCGCACGCATTCAAACCCACGAACGGAGCCGTTTCATGCCTATTCGCATCTACAACACCCAGACCGGAAAAAAAGAGGAGTTCAAGACGGTTCAGACCGGCAAGGTCGGGATGTACGTCTGCGGCGTCACCGTCTACGACCTTTGCCACATCGGCCACGCCCGCTCGGCGGTGGTCTTTGACGTAATCTACCGCTACCTCAAATACTCCGGCCTTGAGACCACCTACGTGCGCAACTTCACCGATGTGGACGACAAGATAATAAAGCGCGCCAACGAGCAGAAAATATCCTCCACCGAGGTCTCGGAAAAATACATAGCCGCCTTCTACGAGGACATGGACGCGATAGGAGTGCTTCGCCCCGACGTGGAGCC
>SRXB01000624.1 GCA_009724975.1 bacterium
TTTCGCCCCCCGCCCAAGGTGGAATCCGCCGTCATACGCCTCGACGTGCTGGAAACCGCCAAAGAGCCTCTTTTGGACGAGGAAACCCTTTGGCAACTGGTCCACGAGGCTTTTTTGATGCGTCGCAAAATGCTTCGCAACTGCCTGAAAGAGCGCCTTGACGAAGAGGGGGAGGTTTTGGCGGCGGCTGGCCTTTCGGGAACAGAGAGGCCCGAGGAGCTTAGCGCCCTTACCTGGATACGCCTGGCCAACGCCGTCCACAAGAGAAAGCCACCCGCCTGATGGCGGTCTACACCCCTCTTTTGGTCGAGGAACTCGCCGGACTGGCCCAAAAATTCGAGGTCGGCTCCCTTCTCGCCTCTTCGCCCGTCTCAGGCGGCATCGAAAACACCAATTACAAGCTTAAAACCGGCTCGGGGGAGTTCATAGCCACCCTTTACGAGCGCGCCGACCTCGGGCAGGTCTCCAAAATACTCAAGATAACAGCGCAGTTGGGGGTTTTAGGCCTCCCCGTCCCCGCTCCGCGCCTTTGCGAAGGAGAACCGGCTGTTATACTTCGCCAAAAGCCGGCCTCGCTC
>SRXB01000625.1 GCA_009724975.1 bacterium
CAACGCCGAATACTCGGACGTCTTCACCGGCGACCTCAAGTGGCGCGCCGTCAAGGCCGCCAAGGGCGAGCTCTATAAATTCGACGCCAAATCCACCTATATCCGCAACCCCCCCTTCTTCACTGGCCTCGCAAAGGCCGTATCGGAAGTGGAGCCGATAAACAACGCCCGCGTACTGGCGCTTTTGGGGGATTCCGTCACCACCGACCACATCTCCCCCGCCGGAAACATAGCCAAGACAAGCCCTGCCGCCCAATACCTCGCCCAAAGCGGCGTCGAGCCCAAAGACTTCAACTCCTACGGCTCCCGTCGCGGCAACCACGAGGTTATGATGCGCGGCACCTTCGCCAACGTGAGGCTCCGAAACCACCTAGCCCCCGGCACCGAGGGCGGCGTCACCGTTTTTCTTCCCACCGGCGAGGAGATGAGCATCTACGACGCCGCCATGAAATATGCCGAGGCCAAGACCCCCCTCGTGATACTCGCGGGCAAGGATTACGGCATGGGCTCCAGCCGCGACTGGGCAGCCAAGGGCACCAGACTTTTGGGGGTGCGCGCCGTAATCGCCGAATCCTTC
>SRXB01000315.1 GCA_009724975.1 bacterium
CTCCTCCGCCGCCGCCCCCGAAGCCGCCGCCTATGAAGGGGCCGCCGTAAAAGCCGCCTCGCCTGCCGATTACGCGCGTGCCGCGCGAACGGATTCCGGCTATGACGAAAAAGAGGATTAGGAATATCACGAAGGGGAAGTGGTTTTTCGAGGATTCTTTCTTTTTGTCCGGCAGCGGCTCAAATTCGCCCTTGGCCGCCGCGTCGAAGGCGTCTATCGCTTTGGCGAGCCCCTCGGCGTGGCGCCCGGCCTTAAATGAAGGGGCAAGGACGTCGCGGATTACGCGACCCGCGAGGATGTCGGGTATTACCCCCTCAAGCCCCTTGCCGACCTCCACCCTAACCTTGCGCTCCTCCATGAAGACGAGAAGCAAAAGGCCGTTGTCGCGCCCTTTTTGCCCCGCCTTCCACTTGTCGGCGATTCTTATGGAGAGCTCTTCGAGGCTCTCGCCGCCAAGGGAGGGGAAAAGCGCCACCACGAACTGGCTTGAGGTGGCATCCTCTATCGATTTCAGGCGCGATTCTAGAGCCCCCGTCTCGGCCTTGGACAAAATTCCGGCGTAGTCGCTTATCCTACCCGAAGGCGCGGCGGGAATGTCGAAGGCCGACGCCGCCGCGGCCAGCAGGACGATTAAAAGCGCCGCTAAAAGCCGCCGGAAGGAGGATTTTTCGCTTTTCAAGGGCTAGAACTTCACTTTCGGGGCGACGCTGGCGCCCTCGTCGGCCTGGAAGTAGGCCTTGGCCCCGAAGCCGAACATTCCCGCCAGCATGTTGGCCGGAAAGCTCCTTATGCGGGTGTTGTATTCCCTGGCCCCTTCGTTGAAGCGGCTTCTGGCGACGTTTATGCGGTTTTCGGTCCCCTCCAGCTGGGTCTGGAGGTCGCGGAAATTTTCGTTGGCCTTGAGCGTGGGGTAGTTTTCCGCCACCGCCAAAAGACGGGTCAGGGCTCCCGAGAGAGCGCCCTGAGCGTCCTGAAAGGATTTTAGCGATTCGGTGGTCATCTTGGCGGGATCTACGCGTATGGAGCCGACCCTGCTTCTGGCCTCGGTGACGCCTGTGAGGACTTCTTTTTCGTGCGACGCATAGCCTTTTACCGTCTCCACGAGGTTAGGGATGAGGTCGGCGCGGCGCTGGTAGGCGCTCTCCACGTCCGCCCAAAGCTGGGATACGCTCTCCTGTGAGGTGACGAACCCGTTGTAGGTGCCTTTGAGCCAGCCGAATACTCCAAGAATCAATACCGCGACTACGATCAACGCTATCCAGATTTTATTCACCATGACCTCCTTGCCTTTGCGGCTTTGGTTTTTTGCGCAATTATAAGCTGACCATTATTGAGACGTCGCGCAAGGCCAAAAACCTCAAATTTTTTTAAAGGTTTTCTCCGGCCCACTTCCCAAGAGCCTCAAGGGCTCGTTGTGAGCGGAGCTGTTTTGAAAGCTCCTTGTCCCGCATCTTCTCCCCAAGCGGGGGAAGAAGGCCGAAGTTTATATTCATCGGCTCGAATTTTTTCGCCGGACTGCTGCTTACGTGATTCAAAAGCGCGCCGAGGGCCGTCTCGCCGGAGGGCGGCGAAGGGGTTTTACCCTCAAGGCGAAGCGCAAGGTTTAGCCCCGCCCAAAGGCCGGTGACGGCGCTCTCAAGATACCCCTCCACCCCCGTTATCTGGCCCGCCAGTTGTATCCAGGGCTTTTTGCGAAGGCGCAGGTAGCCGTCGAGGGTACGCGGGCCATCTACGTAGGTGTTGCGGTGGAGGCTCCCGAGGCGGTGAAAGGAGGCTCTTTCGAGGCCCGGGATGAGGCGCATGACACGCTCCTGCTCGTGGTATTTGAGCTTGGTCTGGAAACCGACCATCCCGAAGCGCAGCCCCGCCTCGTCCTCGCGCCTTAGCTGGACCGCCGCGTAGGGTCGCTCGCCAGTGCGCGGGTCTATGAGCCCGACCGGCTTCATGGGGCCAAAGCGCAGGGTCTTCGGGCCGCTGGCGGCGATAACTTCTATCGGCTGGCAGGCGTTGAAGACTTTTTCCTCCTCGAAATCGCGGACGGCGGCCTTTTCGGCCCCCATCAGCGCCTCGTAGAAGCGGTCGAACTCCTCCTTGTTCATAGGGCAATTGAGGTAGTCGTCTCCCCCCTTGCCGTAGCGCGAGGCGAAGAAAGCAACCGAAAGGTCTATGGAATCGCCCTCGATGATGGGAGCCATTGCGTCGTAAAAATAAAGGGCCTCGGCTCCGGTGACGGCGGCGAGCTCCCCCGCCAGCGCCTCGGAGGTGAGCGGGCCGGTGGCGACTATGGCGTGGCGGTCCTCCGGAAGCGAAACCGCCTCTTCCCGCACCAGTTCTACAAGGCTGTTTGCCGCAACCGCCTCGGTAAGAAGGGCCGAAAAGCGCTCCCTCTCCACCGCCAGCGCCTGCCCCGCGGAAACCCTCGATTTTTCGGCGGCGGCAATCACCTCGGACCCCAAGAGCCGCATCTCCTCCTGCAAAAGGCCGGAGGCCTGAGAAAGCCCCATTGATTTGAGGGAATTGGAGCAAACGAGCTCTCCGAGGG
>SRXB01000316.1 GCA_009724975.1 bacterium
GAGGTGGAGGGGGTCGAAATGGTAATGGGCGTGGAGCCGTCGGCGTGGGCCAGCATTGTGTAAAAGTTGTAATTCGCCTGGTCTTTTATCAGGCCGTAGAAGTTGCTGACCTCGGTAACCATTTTTGTGAATCTGGCGGAATCGTTCACCACGCTGGCAGAGCAATCGAGCATGAAAACCACGTCGGTGCGGGTCTGCTGAAGGGGCGTGTGTATGAATTCGTAGTAGGCTTCCTCAAAGCGCCCCTTGCCGACGCCGGCTGGCAGGGTGCCGGTGCCGTTCGGAATTTCGATCTCCCCGTCGATCAGCTTGATATCCGCCCCCGTGGTCTGGACCATCGTCTCTGGCAACCCGAGGTTGTCCGTGGAGGAGACCATAGCGAAAAGATTTGACGGCGGGTTTGTCGCAGAGCCTTTCGGAATCCCGAAGGTAACGGTCTCCACGAAAAAGTGGCGCACGCTGCTCCAGTTCCTGGCCCTTGTGGGAACAACGGGAATCGCCCGCACCCTCCAGTACCAGTCGCCAGCGTAATCAGCGGCGTTGGCGATATTGAGCGTGTAGCTCATAGTCGTTGCGATGGCGGCGGGATCGGTAACCTTGTACGACTCCATGTCGTCCGTGAAATTGGCGTCGCGGCCAAGTTTCAGCTCGTAGCCCGAGACTTCCGCAGCTGGGTAAAGGGCGTTGTTCGAGTCGCGCGAGGGGTCCCAGGTTATGGTGACGCTGGAAGCGTAAAATTTTGAGCTGGAAGCGGGTAAAAGAGGCGTAGGTGCCGCGATTGTGGTTGTGGTGGTCGTTCCGCCCCCGCCCCCGCCGCCGGAAGAGCCTCCGCCAGAAGAGCTGTTGGGGGAAAAAATCTTGTCGCTGCAGCCGGCCAAAGCAAAGGCCATGAAAAGGCCCAAGGCCAAGGCCGCAAACCTTCCGGAACCGTATATACGCATCTCGCCCTTCCTTTTAAAAAAAGCCGTGCACGGGCCAAATCAAACTCTGAGTTCTGCCGGAGTCATTCCCGTAGGATGAAAGCCCGAAAACTCTAGCGTACGGATGTTAACCAAAGGCCGTCGATACGTCAAGTGCAGGCAATTGACAACGCGAAATGGGAGGCAAAAAATATCATTTTTGCGCTCTCGAAGTTGAATGTAATGGCAATTTGCATATAATGGCCGTCAGCCCGCAAGTCAGCTTTACGGAAAGGCAGTGGCTATGTCCTATAGAAAAATGCCAAGGATTCACGTCAACCTGCCAGCGGTTTCCGGCGGGTCGTTGCTAAGCGTGGTTCAACTTAGCGATGGCGGGGGGCTTTTGGCTGGAGAAGCCTCGCTTGGCGAGGCTGGCGATATTATCGCCGTCAGTATTGCGATAGACGGCAATGACGTTTTGGCGAAAGTCCGCCTAACAACCCTTCGCTCACAAGACGGAAAAAAATTCACGGGCTTTTCATTTGAGGAGCTTTCGCGGCGGGGAAGCGCCATCCTGCATGACTACCTGGCGAAAAAAATGATGGAAAACCTTTAGTCAAATCCACGCAGTCTGGCCCCTGGGGCCATCGGCTGGCGATCCCGGAGAAAAATGCAAAACATATACGGCAAAATAGCCACGGAACTTTCCGTGACCAACGAGCAGGTGCGCGCCGCAGCAGGCCTTCTGGACGAAGGCGCAACCGTTCCCTTCATCGCCCGCTACCGCAAGGAAGCCACCGGCGGCCTTGACGACGTTCAGCTCAGGAGCTTGAGCGAACGCCTCCAATATCTGCGTGAGTTGGAGGAGCGAAAAGTAGCGGTTATAAAATCCATCGAGGAACAGGGAAAGATGACCGGCGAGCTCCTCGCCAAGATAGCGGAGGCCGACACCAAGGGCAGGCTCGAAGACCTCTACCTGCCTTACAAGCCAAAGCGCCGGACAAAGGGGCAGATTGCGGTGGAGGCGGGCCTTGAGCCACTCGCCCGCGCCCTCCTTCGCGACCCCTCGCTCTCGCCGGAAGCGGAGGCCCCCCCCTTCGTCGACCCCGAAAAGGGAGTGGCGGACGTAAAGGCCGCCCTAGACGGCGCTAAATACATATTGATGGAGGAATTCGCCGAAGACGCGGACCTCGTCGGCGACCTTCGCGCCTACTCGCTGGAAAAGGGCATGATTTCCTCGACAGTGATAGCCGGAAAAGAAAGCGAGGGGATAAAATTCAGCGACTACTTCGAAAGGGCCGAGCCGATAAAATCCATACCCTCCCACCGAGCCCTGGCCCTCTTTCGGGGGTTCAACGAGGGGATTCTCTCCCTTGAGCTGAAAATTCCCCAGGAAGAAAAGACTTTCGGCCCGTGCGAAGGGATGATCGCCGCCAGATTCGGGATAAAAAACCTCTCCCGCCCCGCCGACGGCTGGCTTTTAGAAACCGTCCGCTGGACGTGGTCGGTCAAGCTGCTGCCGAAAATTCAGACCGACCTCTTCGGCAAAGTGCGCGAAGAGGCCGAGGAAGAGGCGATAAAGGTCTTCGCCGAAAACCTGAAGGCGCTTCTTTTGGGGGCTCC
>SRXB01000317.1 GCA_009724975.1 bacterium
CGGGCAGGGTTATTTCGTTGCCGCACTTGGTGCACTTGTAAATGCCGGAAGTTTGGGTTATTTCTCCAGTGTTTGCCATTTTTTTCTCCTCTTATTGGCGTTATAGAATCATGCTAATTTTTAATATTTATTATTCAACAAAATTCTCTCTGCCTTTAAGCTGCTAAAAAGAGATGGCACAATGACCAGCCCTTCGCAAAACGCAAAACCAGCCCCCCGCCACTCGCTCATCGAGGATATTCTGGCGTTCGCAACGGGGGCGGCTTTCGCGGCGCTGGGGATAGTCTTCCTCAAATACGCCAAGCTCGTCACCGGCGGCGCCACCGGCCTCTCCCTCCTCCTCAGCCAGTGGGCCGACCTCCCCTTTACCTGGGTCTTCCTCGCGGTAAACCTTCCCTTTTACCTCTTCGGCTTTTTAACAGGTGGTTTCCGGCTCTTTTTCAAGTCGGTGGCGGGAATGCTTGCGGTGGCGGCGGCAAGCAGGCTGATGCCCGAGCTGGTGGAGCTCGGAAGGGCTGACCCCGTGGTCTGCGCGGTGGTCGGGGGGCTTTTGCTGGGGGTGGGGATGCTGATTTTGGTGCGCCACGGAGGAAGTCTTGGCGGGCTCAACATCCTCTCGCTCTACATACAGGACCGCTGGGGCTTTTCGGCGGGCAAGAGCCAGCTTTTGGTGGACGCGGCTATAATCGGGGCCACCGCCTTCTCCCTCTCGGCCTCCGCCGCGCTTTTGTCGCTTCTGAGCGTCTTCGCCATCAACCTTGTGATGATAACCAACCACAAGGCGGGCCGCTACCAGGGTTATTAGGGGCCATTTACACTTTCGCCTTTATGAAAGCGCCTTTCTGGTATTCGGTGAAGGCCAGGTCGAGCTCCTCTTGCGTGTTCATCACAATCGGCCCGCCCCAGGCTATCGGCTCTTCAAGGGGTTTTCCAGAGAAGAACAAAAAGCGGGTCTGCTCATTTGGGGCGGCAACCTTCACCGAGTCGCCATTGCGGGAAAAAAGCGCCACCGTCTCTTTTCCGTGCTCCGAGCCGTCAGAAAGCCCCGCCTTGCCCGTCAGCACGTAGATGGCGGCCATGTGGCCCTCTTTGACGGAATGGTTGAACTCGCGGCCAGCGGAAATGGTAACGTCCATCAGCTCCGGCTCGATTACTATGTCCTTAACCGGCCCCTTCACTCCCGCCGCCTCTCCGCAGATTATCTTCACCTTAACCCCTTCGGAAAGAGAGACTTCGGGTATTTCGCCAGCGGCTATGCCCCTGTAGCGCGGGTCCATCATCTTCTGGCCCGACGGAAGGTTGGCCCAGAACTGGAAACCCCACATCGTGCCGGTGGGGCTTTTGCGCGGCATCTCCTGGTGGATTATTCCGCTTCCGGCGGTCATCCACTGCACCTCGCCCGCGCCAATCTCGCCGCGGTTGCCCATGTTGTCGCCGTGTTCGACGATTCCCTCAAGGATATAGGTTATCGTCTCGATTCCCCGGTGCGGATGCCACGGGAAACCGGCCATGTAATCGGCGGGGTTAGAGGAGTGGAAATCGTCGAGCATGAGGAAGGGGTCGAAAAGGGGTATCTGGCGGTAGCCGAAGGCGCGCTTCAGGCGCACCCCCGCGCCTTCGAGAGTATTGACGCTTTTAAGGGCGGTTACCGGAATTTTTTGCGATGGCATGGAAAACCTCACGGGGAAGGTTAACTGCATCGCGAATAATTATACCCGATTTGCGGGCGTTTATTTCCCCGTCGAGCCGAAACCGCCCTCGCCTCGCTCTGTGGCGGGCAATTCGGAGACCTCGGCGAAGACGCCACGCGTAACGGGGGCCAAAACCGCCTGCGCTATGCGGTCGCCCCGGCTGATGCGGAAGCTCTCCTTGCCGTGGTTGATGAGGAGGATGCGAATCTCGCCCCTGTAATCGGCGTCTATCGTTCCGGGTGTGTTTATCAGAGTAACGCCGTTCTTGATGGCGAGGCCGCTTCGCGGGCGCACCTGAAGCTCGTAGCCGTCGGGAATCGCCACGCAAAGGCCGGTTCCGACTCCGGCGCGCTCGCCCGGCTCTATCCACTGCTCCTCGGCGGCGCAAAGATCCATGCCCGCGCTGTGTAGGGTCTGGTAAGAGGGAAGGGGAAGCCCCTCGGCGGAGGGGAGGCGCTTTACTAGGATTTTCACGGACATGGGAAGCTCCAATATATATAAATTGGCGACCTGCGGAGTCTGCGCGAAAAGCGGCGTGGAATCAAGGGGGCAAAGTTTTTGGCCGCTCTCGAATGGGAAATTATACCTTCGAGCAAATCGATGGATTTTCGAGCCACGAGCGGAACGCGAGCCTTCGTCGTGTTTTTGATTTTGTGAATTGATGGATTTTTTTTATTTGCTACCTTTCCTCGTGGAAAGGTAGCGCCAAACACGCCCCTGCGAGCCCATTTTCTGTCGAAAAATCGCTCCCTTGAAGGAGGAGATTGAGAACTCGCTCATCTTCGCTAAGCTTCCTTGGCTCGATTCGCTCAAACATGCTCAAT
>SRXB01000046.1 GCA_009724975.1 bacterium
GCCGCCACCATCAAGTCCGCCAAGAAGATGGTCGAGCGCGAAGAGGATGTCGTATGGGACATCCTCGCGGAAGTCACCCGCGAGCACCCCGTCATGCTCAACCGCGCCCCCACCCTCCACCGCCTCGGCATACAGGCTTTCGAGCCGGTGCTGGTGGAGGGCAAGGCCATACAGCTTCACCCGCTGGTCTGCACTGCCTACAACGCCGACTTCGACGGCGACCAGATGGCGGTCCACGTGCCCCTGACCATAGAGGCTCAAATAGAGGCCCGCGTGCTGATGATGTCCACCAACAACATCCTCAGCCCCGCCAACGGCAGGCCCATAATAGTGCCCTCCCAGGACATAGTCCTCGGCGTCTACTACATGACTCTGGCGCGCGGCAACCGCAAGGGAGAGGGAATGAGCTTTTCCAGCCCCCGCGAATGCCGCATCGCCTTCGACCAGGAGGTCGTGGACCTTCAGGCCAAGGTCAAGGTGCGCGTCGACGGCGTCATTTACGACACCACCCCGGGCCGCGTGATCCTGTGGGATATAATTCCGCCGGAACTGGGCTTTGAAACGGTTAACCGCGTCATCAAGAAGGGCGACCTCGCCAAACTGATGGGCGTAGTCTTCCGCGCCGCCGGCGACAAGGCCACCGTTCTTTTCGCCGACAACGTAAAGACCCTCGGCTACAAATTCGCCACCCGCGCGGGCGTCTCCATCTCCATAAACGACATGGTAGTCCCCCCCCAGAAGGCCGAAATACTGGACAAGTCCTATAACGAGGTCTCCACCATCCAGCGCCAGTACCAGGACGGCCTCATCACCGACGGCGAACGCTACAACAAGGTCGTAGACATCTGGTCCACCGCCTCCGACACCATCGCCCAGGAGATGATGAAGGGCCTCGAAGTCGCCGAAGACTCCGAAAGGCTCAACTCCATCTACATCATGGCCGATTCCGGAGCGCGCGGCTCAACCCAGCAGATGAGACAGCTGGCCGGCATGCGCGGCCTCATGGCCAAGCCCTCCGGCGAAATCATTGAAACGCCGATTACCGCGAACTTCCGCGAGGGGCTCACGGTGTCGGAATACTTCACCTCCACCCACGGCGCGCGCAAGGGCCTCGCCGACACCGCGCTCAAGACCGCCAACTCCGGCTACCTTACCCGCCGCCTCGTTGACGTGGCGCAGGATGTGGTCATCACCGAGCAGGATTGCCAGACCCACGCCGGCATCTACGTCTCGGCGCTGGTGGAGGGCGGCGAAGTGGTCGAAAGGCTGCGCGACCGTATACTTGGCCGCACCGCCCTTGTGGAGATAAACGACCCCTACACCGACGAAGTGCTCGTTGAGGCGAACGCCGAAATCACCGAGGCTCTTGCCGAGGTCGTCGAGAACTCGGGCGTAAAGGAAGTCCTCATCCGCTCGGTCCTCACCTGCAAGGCCAAGGTCGGCCTCTGCGTGGAGTGCTACGGACGCGACCTGGCGCGCGGGCGCAAGGTCAACATCGGCGAGGCGGTCGGCATCATCGCCGCCCAGTCCATCGGCGAGCCCGGCACACAGCTCACCATGAGAACCTTCCACATCGGCGGCGCGGCCTCCAAGAGGGTCGAGCAGTCCACCCTGGAAGCGCGTTCCGGCGGCATGGTTAAATACCTGAACCTCAACACCGTCATCTCGGGCGAAGGCGAGATCGTCGTAATGAACCGCAACGGCGAGCTCTCCGTCCTCGACGCCGAGGGCAGGGAGCGCGAGAAGTACCCGGTCATCTACGGCGCGATCCTCAAAGTAAAAGACGGCGCGCAGGTCGAGCCCAGGCAGCTTCTGGCCGAGTGGGACCCCCACATCACCCCGATACTCACCGAGGCCTCCGGCATCGTGAAGTTCGGCGACATAGTCGAAGGCGTCACCATGCGCGAGCAGCTCGACGAAGTCACCGGCCTCTCCCGAAAGGTCATCATAGAGTCCCGCGGCGGCGATTACCGCCCCCGCATCTCGATCAAGTCCAAAGAGAGCGGACAAACCGTAGCCCGCTACATCCTCCCCGTCGGCGCGCACATAAACATCGTCGAAGGGCAGGAAATCTCCCAGGGCGCGGTCGTTGCGAAGATGCCCCGCGAAACCACCAAGACCAAGGACATCACCGGCGGCCTTCCCCGCGTCGACGAACTCTTCGAGGCGAGAAAGCCCAAAGACTTCGCCATCATCTCCGAGATCGACGGCGTGGTCAGCTTCGGCAAGGACCAGCGCGGCAAGCGCAAGGTGGTCGTCACCCCCGACATCGGCGAGCCCAAGATCTACCTCATACCCAAGGGCAAGCACCTCGCGGTCCACGAAGGCGACGCCGTAAAGGCCGGCGAGCCCCTTATGGACGGCGCCACCAACCCCCACGAAGTCCTGAAGGTTTTGGGTGAGCACGAGCTTATGAAGTACCTCGTCGACGAAATCCAGGAGGTTTACCGCCTTCAGGGCGTCGACATCAACGACAAGCACATAGAGGTCATCGTCCGCCAGATGCTCCGCAGGGTCGAGATACGCGAGGTCGGCGACACCGATTTCCTCCTTCGCGAGCACGTCGAGCGCCAGATCTTCGAAGAGGTCAACCGCAAGATGGACCTTGAGGGCAAAAAGCCCGCTGTCGGCATGCCGATGCTCCTTGGCATCACCAAGGCCAGCCTCTCCACCGAATCCTTCATCTCGGCGGCCTCCTTCCAGGAGACCACCAAGGTCCTCACGCAGGCCTCCATCGAAGGAAAGATAGACTTCCTGCGCGGCCTGAAGGAAAACGTCATCATGGGCAGGCTCATCCCTGCGGGAACCGGCCTCGCCCGTTACCGCAAGCTGAAGATAAATGTCCAGGACGAGGACATCCCCCTTCCTCCTCCCCCCCCGCCGGTATCCTACGCGGTTGAGGAAGAGATGGTGGATCTCGACCTCGACGAATAGCGAAACGCCAAACGGCCTTCCCTCGGGAAGGCCGTTTTTTTGCGGGTTGCCGAAAAAATAAGAGGCGGCCTGGGAAGGCGAGGCAAAAATTTTGCAAAAAAATGCATCTTTCCCAAGGCGGTCGTTGACCAATCGAGGGCCAAGTGATATATACGCCCCAACAAATGGAGGAATCCTCGCCATGGGGTGCCCGTCGAGATTAAACCTAGAGACAAAAACCTTCCGCCGAGAGGCGAGAAGGTTTTTTTTTGAGGTGGCAATATGAGTGAGGCGCTTCCCAGGATACTGATGGACGAAAAGGCGATGCGCCGCACCCTTGAGCGCATCGGCCACGAGATTTTGGAGATGCAGGGCGGGGCCGGAAAGCTGGCGCTGGTGGGAATAGTCCGCAAGGGCGACATCCTGGCCGCGAGGCTTAAAGGGGTTATGGACCGCATAGAGGGAGGGGCGATACCCCTTGGCAGCCTCGACATAACCCTTTACCGCGACGACATCGGCAAAGCCGGAGCCAGCCCCGTGGTTCGCAAAAGCGAGATTCCCTTCGACATAAGCGGCCACACGATAGTCCTCGTCGACGACGTCCTCTTCACGGGCCGCACCATAAGGGCCGCGATGGACGCCCTGATGGACTACGGCAGGCCAAGGGCCATAAAACTGGCGGTCCTGGTGGACAGGGGCAACCGCGAATTGCCGATACAGCCCGATTTCGTGGGGCTCAAGTCCCCCGTCAGAAGGGGCGAGCGGGTAAAGGTTGAGCTCTCCGAGGACGGCTTTGAGGATTGCGTCGTCCAGATGGAGGCCACGGCGGGCTGGGTCCCGGGGGAGGAGTGAGAATGGCTTACGCGCACAAAGACCTCCTCGGAATGGCGCACCTGACCGCCGAGGAGATTACCGGCATACTCGACCTGGCGGAGGGGTTCGCCGACGTCAGCCGCCGCGAGGTGAAAAAGGTCCCGGCGCTTAGGGGAAAGACGGTGGTCAACCTCTTTTTCGAGCCCTCTACCCGCACCCGAGTCTCCTTTGAGATCGCGCAAAAGCGCCTCTCAGCCGATGCGGTAAACTTCACCTCCTCCTCAAGCTCCACCACCAAGGGGGAGACCCTGCTTGACACGGTGAAGAACATAGAGGCGATGAACCCCTCGGTGCTGGTAATACGCCACTCGGCCTCCGGCGCGCCCCACTTCGTGGCGGCCCGCACCAAGGCTTCGGTGGTCAACGCGGGCGACGGCAGGCACGAGCACCCAACCCAGGCCCTTTTGGACCTCTTTACCATAAGGAGCAGGCTGGGTCGCATCGCGGGGCTAAACGTCTCGATAATAGGCGACGTCGCCAATAGCCGCGTGGCGCGCTCCGACATTCATGCCCTCTCAAAGCTCGGCGCAAAAGTGAAAATATGCGGCCCGGCGACGATGATTCCGCCCAACCCAGAGGCGCTTGGGGTAAAGGTTGCGGGTCGCATCGAGGAAGCGCTTGACGGGGCGGACGTCGTCATAGCCCTTCGCATACAAAAAGAGCGGCAGGACGGGGGAAATTTTCCCTCCAACCGCGAATACGCGAGGTTTTTTGGGATAAATCCGAAAAACCTTGAACTCACCGGCAAAAACGCCATCGTGATGCACCCCGGCCCGATAAACAGGGGGGTGGAACTCTCCTCCGATGTCGCCGACGGGCCGCGTTCGGTTATACTTGACCAGGTGGAGGCGGGGGTCACGGTGAGAATGGCGGTTGTCTACATGCTCGCTGGAGGGGGCGCTGAATGAAAACGCTCATAAAAGGCGCAAGGATTTTCGACCCCTCGCAAAAACTGGACGCGGTGGCCGACCTTCTTATTGCTGACGGAAAGATAGCCGCCATAGGCCAAAAGATAGAGGAGGCAGGGGCCGAAAAAATCGACGCGGGAGGCCTTCACCTCTTCCCCGGCTTCATAGACGCGCACGTACACCTGCGCGAGCCCGGGCAGGAGTACAAGGAAACGGTGGCCACCGGAACGCGGGCGGCTGTGGCGGGAGGGTTCACCTCGGTCCTTTGCATGCCCAACACCTTGCCCGTGAACGACAGCGCCTCAGTCACCTCGCTCATACTTGAAAAGGCGAGGATGGAGGGGGTTTGCAGGGTTTATCCGGTCGGCGCTATAACCAAGGGGCAAAAGGGAGCCGACCTCGCCGAGATGGGGGAACTCAAAGAGGCCGGCTGCGTCGCGGTGAGCGATGACGGCAGGCCCGTCCAATCGGCCCTGATGATGCGCCGCGCGATGGATTACGCCAAGGGGTTCGGCCTCACCGTGATAAGCCATTGCGAGGACCTTGACCTTGCTCGCGGCGGCGCGATGAACGAGGGGGCGGTTTCGTCTCTCCTCGGAATCCCCGCGATACCCGCCGAGGCAGAGGAGATAATGGCGGCCCGCGACGTAATGCTCGCCCGCCTCACGGGGGCGAGGCTACACCTTGCGCACCTCTCCACCGCCGGTTCCATGGCGATTTTGAAGTGGGGCAAGGAGATGGGGGTTAAAGTCACGGGCGAGACGGCCCCCCACTACTTCACCCTAACCGAGGAGAAGGTGAAGAGCTTTGACGCGGTCTACAAAATGAACCCGCCCCTGCGTACCGAGGCCGATCTGGAAGCGGTGAGGCTCGCGCTGGCCGGGGGGGTCGTGGATGCGATAGCCACAGACCACGCCCCGCACGCAAGGGACGAAAAAGAGGTGGAGTTCGAGGCCGCCGCCAACGGCATAGTCGGCCTTGAGACAAGTTTTGCCCTTTCGATGGCGCTCGTGCGTCAAAAAGCGGCTGATTTGAACGCGATAATACGCGCACTCACCATAGGGCCCGCCAGGGCGGTGGGGATTTCGGGCGGCACGCTGGCGGTCGGGGCTACGGCGGACATCGTCCTCGCCGACCTGGACGCCAAATGGACGGTGGACGCGCAAAGGTTCCACTCCAAATCGAAAAACTCCCCCTTCGTGGGGATGGAGCTTTCGGGGAAAATAATCAGAACGATAACGGGCGGCAAGACCGTCTTCCTAGACGGCAAGATAACCCGTGAAAATCTCATATAGCGGAGAAGGTTAATGAAAAAGGCGATTCTGGCCCTCGCGGACGGCAGCGTTTACGAAGGCCTTTCCTTCGGCGCCGAGGGCGAGACCACCGGCGAGGTGGTCTTCAACACCTCGATGTCCGGCTATCAGGAAATACTGACCGACCCCTCCTACAAGGGGCAGATGGTCTCGATGACCTACACCGAGATAGGCAACTACGGCCTCAACGAGGAGGATTACGAATCCTCATCCATACAGGTCGAAGGCTTCATCGTAAAGGAGGCGTGGCGAAACCCCTCCAACTGGCGCGCCCAAAAGAGCCTCCACGACGGCCTAGCCGAGGCGGGGGTGGTCGGCATAGAGGGGATAGACACCCGCGCGCTCACAAAGCGCCTGCGCGATTTCGGGGCGCAGATGGGGGTCATCTCCACCGTGGATTTCAACGTCGAAAGTCTTGTGAAGAAGGCCAAAAGCGCCCCCCCGATAGAGGGGCGCGATCTCGTGGGCGAGGTCACCTGCAAGGCCTCCTACAAATGGGAGATAGGCGGCTGGGAGCTTGACAGGGGCTACACCAGGCCCCGCTCACTGCGCTACAAGGTGGTGGCTTACGATTTCGGCATAAAATACAACATCCTTCGCATGCTGACCGCCGCCGGATGCGACGTTACGGTAGTCCCAGCCTCCACCAGCGCCGAAGAGGTCCTGAAGCTCAATCCCGACGGGATATTCCTCTCAAACGGCCCGGGCGACCCCGCCGCCGTACCATACGCCGCCGAAAACGTCCGCAAACTCATGGGCAAAAAACCCATTTTCGGGATATGCCTGGGCAACCAGATAATTGGAATCGCCCTCGGGGCCAAGACCAGAAAACTGAAATTCGGCCACCACGGCGGCAACCAGCCCGTTAAGGACCTCACTACCGGCAAGGTCGAGATAACCAGCCAGAACCACAACTTCGTGGTGGACATGGAGAGCCTTGAGGCCAGCCCCCACGGCAAGGCGGTGCGGGTAACGCACCTGAACCTGAACGACAACACCGTGGAGGGGATGGAGCATCTCGAATACCCAATTTTCTCCGTCCAGTACCACCCCGAGGCTAGTCCGGGGCCGCACGACGCCTCCTACCTCTTCAAGCGCTTCACCGACATGATAGAGAAATCCGGCAAATAAGCCTTTTTACGGATAAGAAAAATGCCCAGAAGAACAGACATAAATAAAATCCTCATCATCGGCGCGGGCCCCATCGTAATCGGCCAGGCCTGCGAGTTCGACTATTCCGGCAGCCAGGCCTGCAAAGCCCTGAAAGAGGACGGCTTCACCGTCATCCTGCTGAACTCGAACCCCGCCACCATCATGACCGACCCCGCCATGGCCGACCGCACCTACGTCGAGCCGGTTTCGGCGGAGGTTCTGGAGAAGATTATAGAGGCGGAGCGCCCCGACGCGATTTTGCCCACCCTGGGCGGCCAGACGGCGCTCAACACCGCCGTGGACGCGGCCAAGATGGGGATACTGGACAAATACAACGTCGAGCTTATAGGCGCGAAGCTCCCCGCGATCCAAAAAGCCGAGGACCGCGCCAAGTTCAAGGAGGCGATGGAGCGCATAGGGATCGACCTTCCCAAGTCCGGCTACGCGCACAGCCTCTCTGAGGCCCAGCGCTTCGTCGACAACGTCGGCTTCCCCGCGATCATCCGCCCCTCCTTCACCCTCGGCGGCATGGGCGGCGGCATAGCCTACAACCGCGACGAGTTCGACAAACTCGTCTCCTGGGGGCTCGACATGTCGCCGGTGCGCGAGGTTCTGGTCGAGGAGTCGATTATCGGCTGGAAGGAATACGAGCTTGAGGTCATGCGAGACGTTAAGGACAACGTCGTCATTATCTGCTCGATAGAGAACTTCGACGCGATGGGGGTCCACACCGGCGACTCCATCACCGTCGCCCCCGCCCAGACCCTAACCGACAAGGAATACCAGATAATGCGCGACGCCGCCCTCGCCATCATCCGCGAGATTGGCGTCGATACGGGCGGGTCAAACATCCAGTTCGGCGTCTGCCCCCGCACGGGCCGCCTCGTGGTAATCGAGATGAACCCCCGCGTCAGCCGCTCCTCGGCCCTCGCCTCGAAGGCCACGGGCTTCCCCATAGCGAAAATCGCGGCCAAGCTGGCGGTCGGCTACACCCTCGACGAGATAATGAACGACATCACCGGCGAGACCCCCGCCTGCTTCGAGCCAACCATAGACTACGTGGTCACCAAGATACCCCGCTTTGATTTCGAGAAGTTCCAGGGCGCCAACGCCACCCTCACCACCCAGATGAAATCGGTTGGCGAGGTGATGGGAATTGGCCGCACCTTCAAGGAATCGCTCCAGAAGGCGATTTCCAGCATGGAAAAGGGAATGCCCGGCCTGGTTAGCAGGGTCCGCGCCCCCAAGCTCTCGCACCTGGGCAAGGAGGACCGCGAGGACCTAATACGCGAGAAGGTGCGCGTCCCCAACTGGGAGCGCCTCTGGTTTCTGGGCGACGCCCTGCGCGAGGGGTTCAGCGTAAAGGAGCTTTACGAGCTCTCCGGCATAGACCCCTGGTTCCTTGAGAACATGGAGCAGATAGTCAATTTCGAGAACGAGGTTAAGGGTTATCGCGGCAAGATGGCCGCCTTCCCCATGCCGATGCTGAAAAAGGCTAAGGAGTGGGGCTTTTCCGACATACGCATCGGCCAGCTCCTCGGCGTCAGCGAGCGCGACGTGGCGGCCATTCGCAAGGAAAACTCCATAGTGCCGGTCTACAAGCGGGTCGATACCTGCGGCGCGGAGTTCTTCGCAAAAACCCCTTATATGTACTCCACTTACGAAATAGAGTGCGAGGCCCAGCCCACCGACAGGAAGAAGGTTATGATCCTGGGCGGCGGCCCCAACCGCATAGGGCAGGGGATAGAGTTCGACTACTGCTGCGTCCACGGGGTGCAGGCCCTTAGGGAAGACGGCTTCGAGACCATAATGGTCAACTGCAACCCCGAAACCGTTTCCACCGATTACGACACCGCCGACCGCCTCTATTTCGAGCCCCTTACCTTCGAGCACGTGATGAACATCGTCGAGAAGGAAAAACCCTGGGGCGTGATAGTTCAATTCGGCGGGCAGACCCCGCTCAAGCTCACCAAGGCCCTTGAGGCTGCCGGGGTCAACATAATAGGCACCTCTCCCGACGCCATCGACGTCGCTGAAGACCGCGAACGCTTCCAAAAGCTCCTCAACGAGCTTGGCCTGCGCCAGCCCCAAAACGGCATAGCCCGCTCGGTGGAGGAGGCGGTGGCCTCCGCCAACTCCATAGGCTACCCCATAGTGGTGCGCCCCTCTTACGTTCTTGGCGGCAGGGCGATGGAGATAGTCTATGACGAGAAAAACCTTCGCACCTACATGGTCGAGGCGGTCGACGTCTCCCCCGAACACCCGGTCCTCATCGACAAGTTCCTGAAAGACGCCACCGAAGTTGACGTGGACGCCGTGTGTGACGGCGAAAAGGTCGTCATCGGCGGCATAATGCAGCACATTGAGGAGGCCGGAATACACTCAGGCGATTCGGCCTGCTCATTGCCCCCGTACAGCCTCTCTACCGAGCTCGTCGACGAAATCCGCGTCCAGACCAGAAAGCTGGCCCTTGGCCTTGGCGTGCGCGGCCTGATGAATATCCAGTTCGCCATACAGGGGGAGACCATCTACGTTCTTGAGGTGAACCCCCGCGCCAGCCGCACCGTCCCCTTCGTCTCCAAGGCCACCGGCGTGCCGCTGGCCAAGGTGGCGGCCAGGGTGATGAGCGGCAAGACCCTCGCCGAGGTCGGCTTCACCAAGGAGATTGTCCCGCCCTACGTATCGGTGAAGGAAGCGGTCTTCCCCTTCATCAAATTCCCCGGGGTCGATCCCGTCCTCTCCCCCGAGATGCGCTCCACCGGCGAGGTAATGGGTATCGACGAGGAATTCGGCATGGCCTTTTTGAAAAGCCAGATAGCCGCCGGAAACCGCCTCCCCCTCTCCGGCTCGGTCTTCATCTCGGTGAAGGACTCCGACAAGGATTACGCGGTACAGCTCGCCAAGCGCCTCTCCGAGGTCGGCCTGAAGATAATGGCAACCAGAGGCACCGCCCTTAAGATGCGCGAGGCGGGGATAGAGGTGCGCGAACTCAAGAAAATCGCCGAGGGAAGGCCAAACGTCGTCGATTCCATCGTCAACGGAGAAGCCCAGCTCATCATCAATACCTTTCAGGGCACCAAGGCCCGCGACGATTCCTACAAAATCCGCAGAGCGATACTCGAATACCAGATTCCCTACTTCAGCACCATGGCTGGCGGCCTCTCGGCGGTAAACGCCATACGCTCCGGCAGGAAAACCGAGCTTACCGTCACACCCCTGCAGGATTACTACAAGCGGCTGAAAAAGTGAGGAGCAGGTGGAAAACATCCTCACCCTAGCTGAAGTTGCGCGCATCGAAGAGGTCGGGGGCGGGCACTTTCGCGTAGCCCTGGCCCCCCATTTCAAGGTAGCGCCGCGACCCGGGCAGTTCGCAATGCTACGGGTGCGCGATTCGGCCACCCCGCTTTTGCGCCGCCCCCTCTCCATCCACAGGTGGAACGGCAAAGAGGTTGAATTTCTCTTTCGCGTAAAGGGCGAGGGTACGAAAATCCTCTCCGAGCTCAAAAGCGGCGCGATGGTGGACGTATTGATGCCGCTTGGCCGGGGATTCGAGGCCAAACGCCCGCGCCCCCTCCTTGTCGGCGGCGGCATAGGGGTCGCCCCACTCCTTTA
>SRXB01000318.1 GCA_009724975.1 bacterium
GCACTCATTGCAGGTTGATTTTATGTCGCGGTAAAGATTCTTGGGGAAACCGGAAAAATGAGTGTCGTGGCAAGCCGCGCAACTGCCCTCCTCGTAGGCGGGATGACCTTTTGCCCCGTCATACTGCTTGGTATGGCACATTTTGCAGGGTTCCAGGCGCTCTTGCTTGAGGAGCTTGGGATTTTTGCTGATGTGGGGTTCGTGGCACTGCCTGCACGAGGCGACAACGGAGGTGAAGTGTCCGTTCTGCATGGGGTCCTGGTCGTTTTCCGGGTTCTGGGATACGACCACGTGGCACCCAAGGCAGATCTGCGGCTGGCCGCCCTCCGCGAGCTTGGAAGAGCCCGCCTCGTGGCAATCGGTGCACTGCGAGATATCGTGAGAATGCGTATAGCGATGGAAATAACCCGTTGGTATGGGCTCGTTTTCCTTCGCGTAATAAACTTCAAGATAGGTTCCCGCGACGCTGAAGCGGTTGATTCCGGGGTCAAGCTTGGCGGAGAAAGTGAAATATCCGGCGGGGCTGACCGTCACATCCGCTTGCTCAAGGCCGGTGGGCCTTATATGTTGCCACGAGACAACCTTATCGGGCTGATCTTTGCCTATTACCGTTACGAAATCGTCGCTCACTGCGGTATTGAAGGGCGGAGAGATTATTTGCAGGGCCAAAGCCCACGGAGCGGCCAAAATCGCGGCGGCAACCACCGTTAAGACGGTACCGGCTCTTTGACGTGAAAATACCGAAATCATGCGGTTAGTGCATCCTCGTGAAAATAGTTGAATACGCGAGGCAAAAGAAATTTCACTTATACATTAATTGTGGCGATTGCCGCAACTGGGAGTGGAGTTTTTTTCTGTCGGCGTTTCCTCGGTCCCCAAGGCGATTCCCGAAACAAAAATCGCGGCTTTAAAAATATCGGCATATGCGGATTTGCCTTTGGTTGCTAAAATGTGGTATTTAATCAGAGTTTACGGATGGGGAATTCAAACTCGTTGTGGCAATTTCGACCACCGGCTTGAAAAGGTGTTCCATGAAAATTAAAAGCTTGCCGATCCTCCTAACCATGGCGTTGCTCGGCGCCTGTCTTTGGGCCGACCAGGGACACGCCGCAATGCAGATCAGGAAAAAACCAGAAGGCGGAGCCGAGGGAGCTTCCGCCCCCGCTCCGGCGGCCGCGCCAGCCCCTGCGGCGACGCCCGCGGCAAAGGAATCAGCCGCGGCGGCTCCTGCGGCGAAGGAATCAGCCGCCCCCGCTCCCGCTCCCTCACAGTCTCCGGCCGGCGAAGAGGACATCGCCAAGGCTCGCAAGATGACGATCGAATCCTTCGTGGGTTCGGTGGTTTTTGTTCGCGGCGACAAGATTTTGGCTGAAATACCCCAAGGCGCGAAGAAGAACGAGCGCTTCGTGGTCTTCAGCTCCCGCCTTAAAAGACTCGGGCGGGCCGTTGTGGAGCGAGAGGTGAGCAAGGGAATGTTCATGCTCAAGATTCAGCGCGGCTCCGGCGGCTCCGGCGACAAGCTCGCCAGGGAAACCGAGAAGGAGGCCTACGCCAGGGTTCGCGCGGCCGACACTATCGAGGCCTACGACGAATTTTTGCAGGTCTTTCCGCAATCCCAGCTCGCGGGACGTATATCCCAGCGCCTTTACAGGCTTAAGCTTCGAGAATCCTTCCCCGACCCCCAGGGCGGAAGCGTCTTCGGGCAGGTCAAGCTCGATGAGCAGGTCAGCCAAGAGATTCCCCTGGCGAGGACGATGATAAAGCTTGACAGGTTCGTCGTGGGCATGACCGACGACTCCGGCAAGTTCAATATCGACGGCCTACCCGTCACGAAATACCCCGTCACGCTAAAGCTCACCGCCAAGGACGAAAAATTCCAGATGTCGCAGGACATCTTCGTAGACATTCCCGCCGCCTCGCCCGTCAAGGCTGAAAAGAACATAGGCGTGAAGCTCACCCCCACCTACCTCGTGGGTTCTGTCTACGACAAAAACGGCTCTCCCCTGAGAGAGGCGGAGGTTTGGACCAGCCCATACACGATGGAGGTCCTGACCGACGAAAAGGGGCAGTTCAAAATCTCCAGGAAGAAAAAGATCGACGCCTCCGGCGGCCTTCTGGAAGGAGACGAGCCGCTCATGGGACGCGATTATAAAATTTACGCCTACCGCAAAGGGTATGGAGCGGAGAGTGTGGAGATCGATGCCCGCAACTTCACCGAGAACAAGGCCCCTGAAATCGAGCTTGCCAGGCAGGACCCCTACGAAGAGGGCGTTCCAGCGCTTGACGCCGACTTGAGGGCGAATCTCGATCTTATGCAGTTCGTTGTTCCCGCCGGAGCCGGACCAAAGGTCAACCGGTAATCGGCAACAGACTTTATTGGTCGGCGGCAACGTCAACGACACTTACAAGAGGCATAGGAAGCAATGTTTAACTCGCTTGACATAAAGAAAATCAGACACTTCTCCTTCTTCGCCCTCGTTTTGGCCGTATTCCTGCTTGCGGGA
>SRXB01000626.1 GCA_009724975.1 bacterium
GCTTCAGTATCGATGTCCCCGGCGCCGACCTGGCCGCTGACGGGGACCAGGTCATCAATGCCGGAATCGTGACGTTTGATGTCGCCAACAATCCGGGGACCGCCAGCGATACCGAGAGCTACACGGTCGATCTGACCGTGCCGGTGCCGACCATAACTCTCGATGCGAACATCACCGCCGACGACATCATCAACATTGCCGAAGCGGCCGGCACCGTGGCGATCACCGGCTTGGCCGGCGGCGACGCCCAGGCCGGCGATACTGTCACGCTGACCTTGAAAAGCGGCAGCTTCAATGCGACGTTCACCGGGCTGGTGCAGGCCGATATGAGCTTCAGCATCGACGTCAGCGGTTTCAGCCTGGCGGCCGATGCCGACCTGGTGATCGAAGCCGCCATCACCACGAACATCGCCGGAAAGATCGGGACGGGAACCGCTACGGAGAGCTACAGCATCGACACGCTGGCGCCGGCGGCGCCCGGGGTGGGGCTGTTCGCGGACACGGGGCCCGGCGGAGCGGACCTGGTGACCCAGGACGGGACGCTGGCGCTGACGGGGATCGAGGCCGG
>SRXB01000627.1 GCA_009724975.1 bacterium
GCCCGCCAGGGCGAATTCAACGGCTGGTGCGCCCTTTTGAACCTCTACGACGGCGGCCTGATAGAGGTCGTGCGCGAAACGAAGCCTGTGGTGGAAAAGGTGGAGAAAAAGCCCACCAAGCCGATGGGAGCCACAATCGCCGACATAGCCCTTAGCGCCATCGCCGCCGCCATCGCCCTTATCCTTCTTGGAAGCGCGATAATAAAGGGAGGGCTCCTCAGCCCCGCCATATTCACGATGCCGGTGGAATCGGTAAAGGAATTCCGCTCCCTTGAGGCCAGAAACCTCCAATGGGGGAGCCGCACCCCTGAAAACTGGCCAGATGCCGCGCCGAAAACCGGCAAATAGCCTTTTGGGGGCCAGTACCCCGCTTTCCCGATGATAACCGTCGCCGAAAACCTCACCGTCACCCGCAAAGAGATAGCCCGCGCCATCTTCGAGCGCGACCCCGCGCCCATAATGGAGGCGGGAAGGATCGCAAAGAGCGCCGGAGCGCGCTTTATCGACGTCAACCTCGGCCCGCGCGCAAAAAAACTCCACGCCGACCTTGAATTCGCCCTTGAAGCC
>SRXB01000047.1 GCA_009724975.1 bacterium
TTTGGTCTTCTCCTCAACCAACGCCTCGTCCCCTCTTCCCTCGACATTCAGCCGCATCACCGGCTCGGTGTTGGAGGAGCGGAGATTGAAGCGCCACTCCCTAAAATCGAAGGAAACGCCGTCTGTCTCGTCGATTTTGAGCGCCAGCGGCCCGTACTTCGCCCTGATTTTCTCCAAAACCGCCTTCGGGTCGGCTACCTTGCGGTTTATCTCGCCGCTTACGGGGAACTTGGCCTGCCTCTCGCCGACCATCGAGGAAAGGGGCTTGCCGTGGGCGCACATGAGCCCCGCAACCAGGAGCCACGGTATCATCCCGCTATCGCAGTAGGAGAAGGAGCGAAAATAATGGTGGGCGCTCATCTCGCCGCCGTAGAGGGCATCTTCGCGCCGCATAACCTCTTTGATGAAGGCGTGGCCGCTCTTTGACTGTATGAGCCTGCCCCCCTTGGCCCTCACAATCTCCTCGGTGTTCCACAAAAGGCGCGGGTCGTGGACTATCCCCGCGCCGGGGGTTTTCCCAAGCAGGGCCTCGGCCAGAAGACCGACGATGTAATAGCCCTCTATAAAGCCACCCTTCTCGTCGAAAAGAAAACAGCGGTCAAAATCGCCGTCCCACGCCACCCCCATGTCCGCGCCATGTTTCAGCACCGCATCGCGTGTTACGGCGCGGTTTTCCGGCAGAATTGGGTTGGGGACTCCGTTGGGAAAGGAGCCGTCCGGCTCGTGATGCACCTTTATGAAATCGAAAGGCAGGCGCTTTTCAAGTTCGTCCGCCACGGGCCCTGCGCACCCGTTGCCCGCGTTGATTACAATCTTAAGCCTTTTCAATTTCCCCATATCCACATAGCCCAAAAGGTGCTCTATGTAGGCGGGGCGAAGATTCAGTGGCTCCACCGAGCCCCTCTTTTTCGCTGGCCCGAAATTTCCGGCCAGCGCGCCGTTCCCAATATCCAAAAGCCCCGTATCGGAGCTTATGGGGCGACCCTCTTCGCGGACAAACTTCATGCCGTTGTAATCCGCCGGATTGTGGCTGGCGGTTACCGCCACCCCGCCGTCGAATTTGCCGTGGAAGGCCGCGAAATAAATCTCCTCGGTGCCGCAAAGCCCCATATCGGAAACCCTCACCCCCTCGTCGGCAAGTCCCCGCGCGAGAGCCGAGCATATCTCCTCGCCCGAAGGGCGAACATCGCGCCCGACCACGGCGGTTTTCAGCCCCAAAAAGCGGGCGAAAGACCTGCCGATGTCGTATGCGAACGAAGCGTCAAGCTCATCGGGCACCCTGCCCCTGACATCGTACGCCTTGAAGGCTGAAAGGGTTCTCATCTTAGCTCCTTTGAAGCTATTTGGCGGCGGGCTCCACGAAGGGTCGCCCTATCGAATGGTAGGCGAACCCCTCGGCGGCGCAATAAGCGGGGCTAAAGAGGTTTCTGCCGTCGAAAATCAGGTTCCCCCTCATCTTTTGCCTAAGCTCGTCGAAATCGGGGCTTCTGAATTCCGCCCACTCGGTGCAGATTACAAGAGCGTCCGCCCCCTTGGCCGCCTCGTACTGGTTTTGGGCAATTGAAACGCCCTGGATACCCATCGCATTGAAGGCGGCGGCGGCGGTTTCCCCAGCTTCGGGGTCGAAAGCGAAGACCTCTGCCCCCATTTCGACCAATTCCCGCACCACGTCCAGGGCTGGGGCCTCGCGGACGTCGTCGGTGCGAGGCTTGAAGGAGAGACCCCATATGGCGAAGCGCTTTCCCTCCAGCGATGAGCCGAAAATCTTCTCTATCACGGGGAGGAAAAAGTAGCGTTGCGCGCTGTTGACCTCATCGACGGCGTTGGCGATGTGGGGCGGTATTCCATGAACCTGCGCGATGTGCGCAAGAGCGCGAACATCCTTGGGAAAGCAGCTTCCGCCGTAGCCCAGCCCTGGAAAGAGGAATTTGGGGCCTATCCTCTCGTCCGAACCCACCCCTTTTCGCACATGGTCTATGTCGGCCCCGACCGCCTGGCAGATGCGGGCTATTTCGTTCATAAGGCTTATCCGCGTCGCCAGCATCGTATTGGCGGCGTATTTGGTCATCTCGGCGCTCTCGGGGTCCATCACCAGCAATCGGTCGCGTATGCGCATAAAGGGAGAGTAGATTGCGCGCATCAGCTCCGCGGCCTCGGGGGTGCGCACCCCCACAACGACGCGGTCGGGGCTCATGAAATCGTCTATCGCGGCCCCTTCCTTCAAAAATTCAGGGTTCGAGATGACCTCGGCTGGAAATCTGGCGTGGTCCTTCATGATCTTGGCCACTTTTTTGTTCGTCCCGACCGGCACGGTGGACTTGATGACTATCGACCTGGGGCCGTCCATCGCCAAAGCCACGTCGCGGGCCGCCGCCTCTATATATCTAAGGTCGGCGGAACCGTCTTCGGCCTGCGGGGTGCCGACGGCGAGGAAGATCACCCTTGCTTCGCGGACCATCTGGGCCGTCGAGGTCGTGAATTTGAGGCGCCCCTCCTTTATGTTCCTCGCCAAAAGCTCCTCTATGCCGGGCTCGTAGTAATGAGCCTTTCCGGCGGAGAGCTTTTGTATCGACTTTTCGTTTATATCGGCTATGGTTACGTGGTTGCCCATTTCGGCAAGGCAGGTGCCGGCCACAAGACCCACGTAGCCCGCGCCGACGAATCCGATTTTCATCTCGCATCCTTTGAAAAAGCCCGTTAAACCGAGGCGGGCGCAGAAAATTTCAAAAAATTATTTTAACCCGGGCGGGCCGTGGCGGGCGAAGGGGTTATTTTGCAGGCCGCCAAGAGTGAAAGGTCAGCCGTCGGCTAGCGCGCTGACCTCCCTTGCGAGGTCGGCAAGCCGGAAGGGCTTGTGCAAAATGGCGTCCGCTTCCCTGAGCAGGGCATCCCCTGAATCGCCCTCAAGCCGTACTGCGGTCCAAATGATGATCTTGCAGCCGCCGCTTTCCTCTTTGAGTTTCTTTATAAATCCGAAGTCTCCAATATCGGGCGAAACGACGGCGACCCTGACCCCGTGGCAACCCGCGAGCGCCTCATCGGCGCTTGCCGCCAAGGTGACTCCGAACCCCTGGTTTTTCAAAAGCTCTCCGGAGGACTCAAGAATTGCCCGCTCGGGATCGGCAAGGAGGATTACTTTTGAAAGATTGCCCGAAAACCTTCCTATCTCCTCCTGAAAATAGGCGTCGGGCAGGGCCTTGCCCTCTTGCCTCGGCAAAAGTATCCGGAAAGTCGTCCCTTTCCCCTCTTGGCTTTGGCACAAAATATCGCCGCCGTATGCCTTGACCATGCCGTAGGTTACGGAGAGGCCGAGGCCAGTTCCTGAGCCAACCTCCTTGGTGGTGAAAAATGGATCGAAAATGCTCTGAAGGGTCTTTTCATCCATGCCGTGTCCGGTATCGGAGACCTCAAGGACGACCGCGTCCATCCCCTCTTCCCGCGAAGCCTTGAGCGGGCTTTGGCTTGCGGGCAGAAGATAGGATCTGAATATTAGCTTGCCGCCGCCCGGCATGGCGTCGCGGGCGTTCATCGCTAGGTTTAGGACTATCTGCTCAAGGCCGCCCGAATCGGCCTTGACCACCGCCGGCTCGCCGCAAAGGTCCAGCACTATCTCTATCCCCTCGGGCAAAGTAGGGGCCAGAACCTGCACCATCTGCGCCATTTTCGCGTTCAGGTCAAGGGGCCTAAGCTCGCCCTCCACCCTTCTGCTGAAAGCCAAAAGTCTCCGCGTAAGATCGGCGCCGCGCCTTGATGTGGAAACTATGGTTTCAATCTGCTTTCGACGGGAATCGCCCTCCTGGGTCTGGTAGGAAAGGAGTTCTGCGGAGCCGGATATTACCTGCAGGAGGTTGTTGAACTCGTGGGCGATGCCACCGGATAGCGTTCCCACCGCCTCCATCTTGCGGGCGTGCAAAAGCTGCTCACCCAGGTTGTCTCGCTCGGCCTGGGCCTTGTTTCTCTCGACTATCTCGCGGCTCAGTTCCCTGTTGGTCTTTTCAAGGTTTCGGTAGGCCACATTGAGGGCGCCGCTCATCTCGTTGAAATTTCTGGAAACTTCCCTGAATTCCGGCGGTCCCTCCATAGGCATCTCGTAGCCCAGTTCGCCCTCGCGAAGGCGGCGAGTGCCCTCTATGAGCGAATTCAGGGGCGACATCAACTCCCTGAGCAAATAACCCGCGATAAGAAGCCCGGCCATCATGGTAGCGGCAAGGGTTAGGAGCAAAATGGCGGAGACGTTGTTGATTCTGTTTATGGCGCGGTCGGTAAGGCGGTGGAAGCGGCCCGAAGTCAAAAGGGACAACTCCTCCACCTCGCCCATGAGCGCGCTGCCCATGCGCTCGGCCTCGCGGCCAAGGCCCGTGACCCGCTCGCTATTTGAGGAGGAGGTCAGAAAGCTGCTCAAAAGCTCCTTGTAGTGGTCTATCTCCTCGCTCAGGCGGACGAACTTGTGGGCGAGTTCTTCCCGGTGGTGGCAACCCTGGCACTGGTCCGCCCGGGTCTCCATTATCTCGACGTTTTCGATTATTTTATCTATGCTGCGCGAGATGGGGGTGTTTACGGCGTAAAGATCTACCTGAACGGTCCTTATGGAATTTTCAAGGGCCTGCCGCATGGTGTCAACCTGGTGGAGGCTCATGATTTTTTCAAGCTCGCGGGTAGCGGTCAGCACGTGAACAGCCGCCATTATCGAACCCACCAGAAAGATAAAAAGCAAGGTGGCAAGCGCAAGAAATATTCTTCTTCTCACGCGGGCGCTCCTTTACTTGTTCTCATAAGAGTAGGTCGCGGGATCTATTCCGGCTTTTTTCGCAAGCGTCAAGACCGGCGAATAGTCCTTCTCGCCAGTTGGAATGAAAGACTTGGCCCCGAAAACGGAGAGAATTGCCGCGCCCTCCGCAGTATCGCCCATCCCGAGGAGGGTTTTTCGCAATTTGTCGATAACGGCCTTTTCAAGGTCCGGCCTAACGCCGAGGGCATTTGAAGGAACCGTCTCCGATATCGCAAGCATTTCCAGCTTTTCGGCGATTGAGGGATCGCTCTTGGCCATGGCTTCATAAACTGTGTTTTTCGCGCAGGCGATGTCGGCTTCGCCGCTCAAAAGCTCTTTTATGGCGGCGTCGTGGCTACCTGCAAAATGCACCTTGGAGAAATACCCATCGAAATCGACTACCCCCTCCTTTTCCCGCAAAAATGCCTTCGGGAAGAGGTAACCGGCGGTGGTGGCGCGGTCGACAAGGGCTATTCTTTTGCCCTTCATGTCCTTGGCGGATTTTATGCCAGAGCCTTTTTTTACGAAAATGACGCCGAAATAGGTAGAAGTCCCATCCAGATTGAGTGGCCTGGCTATTGGAATCATTCCGAGCTTCTTCATGGACAGCGCGCCGGTGAAACTGCCCCAGAAAGCCCCGTCGAGCTTTTCGCTCTCGAAGGTGTCGATTATATTGCCATAGCGGGATAAAACGGTGAACTTCACCTCTAGGCCGGTTTCCCGGGAAAGGTATTCCCCCACCGGACGATACCTCTCAAGCTGCTTGAATATGTTTTGTTCGGGGATAAGCCCTATGCGAAGCTGGCCGACGGCCAGCGCGCCGCTCGCGCAGGCCAGCAGAAAGAGTGCGGCTAGTGCATATTTTTTAATCATGCGGCGCCTTCTTGCGGAAACATCATACCCTGACCACCATTTCACTACACATAGCCGAAAATTTTGTCAACACTTCTCAACTGCCGCGTCCGGCTCTTTCTGGTATCATTTCGGCCACTGTGGAGGTTTCATGCCGCGCAACATAAACGGCGCCGACAAAAAAGCCAGCCTTTGGCGGACAATGCCTTTTTTGAGGCCATATTCATGGACTGTCGCCAACGGGCTTTTCACGAACATTCTGGCGAGAATCTTTGAGCTTTTGCCTTTCGCCATAATAGGGGAGATCGTCGACAGGCTAAACACGGGACAAAATACCCAGGGCTCCTGGTTCGCATACCAGGCCCTTCTCATCTTCGGCACATTTGTAGGGCTGGCCCTCTTTCAGAGCCTTAGCGACTACTGCTGGACCCTCATATCTCAAAAGGTGCGCCACGACCTTCGGGTGAAGATATACGACCACCTGCAAAGGCTCGAAGCCTCCTTCTTCGAGGAGAGGCACACCGGCGACCTGATGTCGGTTATTGTGAGCGACATCGACAACCTCGAAGGCTTCTTCGCCGACGCGATAACTGCAATCATCCGTATAATCATAACCTTCGCCGGAACCTACGCGATACTATTCTTCAGGGACTGGCGGCTGGCGCTCCTGCTCTTCGCCCCTCTCCCTTTCGTTTTGGTGGCGATACGCTACTTCGCCATCTCCATCCAGCCCAAATACAAAAAAGCGCGCCTCTCGGTCGGCGTCATAAACTCCATAGTCGAGAACAACCTCAGCGGCATGGGGGTAATACAGGCCTATACTGCGGAAGAGTTCCAGTCGCGGCGCGTGCGGGGCAGCTCGGAGGAATACCGCGACGCCTCGATAAAGGCTGGCATCGACCGCGCTAAGTTCATCCCCGTCATATACGCCATAGCGGGACTCGCCTACGCTGGCCTCATCGGCTTCGGGGCTCTCCTCACCTTCGGGCAAAACGGCCCATCGCTTGGCGATTTCGCCAGCTTCGTCCTCTTTTCCATGCGGCTTGTGATGCCGCTCTTTCTCCTGGGCATAATAATAAACCAGCTACAAAGGTGCGAAGCCTCCGCCGAACGGGTTCTGGAGCTTTTGGACACACGCCCTTCGATAAAGAACACCGAGGGGGCGATGGAGCTGGCTGCCGCCCCCGAATCCATCGAGTTTCGCGGGGTCGGCTTCTCCTACCCCAAAAGAGAAGAGACCCTCCACGGCCTCTCCTTCAAGGTCGGGCGAGGGCAGATGGCGGGAGTTGTGGGCCCGACCGGAGCGGGAAAATCCACAATCATAAAACTTTTGTTGCGCTATTATGAGCCTTCGCGGGGAGAGATTCTAATCGACGGCATCCCGATAGAGAAAATTTCGCTGGAGAGCCTGCGAAAGCACATAGGCTACGTTTCGCAGGACGCCTTTCTCTTCTCCGGAACCATAGCCGAAAATATTCTTCTGGGAGCCCCGGGCGCCTCCGTCGGGCAGATGCGGCGGGCCGCGAAACTTGCCGGAGCCGAGGAGTTCATCCTGGATCTTCCTGAAAGCTACGATACTTGGGTCGGCGAGCGGGGGGTGAAGCTGTCAGGCGGGCAAAGGCAGAGAATTTCGCTTGCAAGAGCCCTTGTCAGGGATCCCGCGATACTCCTGCTCGACGAAGCCACCTCGGCGGTGGACACCCGCACCGAGGAGATAATACAAAGAGGGCTTTCAGAGTTCGGCGAGGGGCGCATGACAATCGCCGTGGCCCACCGCCTCTCGACGGTAAAGGGGGCAAATGAGATTCTGGTGCTGGTGGACGGCGCGATAGTTCAGCACGGCACGCACGAAACCCTTTCCGCCGAGGAGGGAGTCTACCGCAATCTCTGGTCGGTCCAAAGCGGCATGGATGCCGGCGATTCTTAAGGGTTGAGGGCGGAATAGGCCGTCAGCGCGGCAAAAATCAGAAAGAGAACGCCAGCCCCCCTTCTTATCGCCGATTCCGGCAGCTTTGCCACGATCTTCCTGCCCAGGAATATTCCTATGAGCGATACCGACCAAAGGGCCAAAGTGGCACCTACAAAGACTCCCAACGGCTCCGGGAAACGCGCGGCCATACCCATCGTGGCAAGCTGGGTCTTGTCGCCGAGCTCCGCGACGAAAATCAGCCCGAAAACCCCCCAGAAAACGGAGCGGGAGGCCGCATCTTCGCCTGCGTCCCCCTCCTCCTCCTTCCCGAAAATGGATTTAAGACCCAAAACGGCGAAAAGAACGGCGGCGGCCAGTTTTACCCAAAGGGGGTTGACGTAAAGAAACAAAACCTGCCCGATGGCTACGGCCATGACGCCCAAGAGTGCAAAAGCCGTGGCCGAGCCCAGAAATACGCTTGCCCAGGGGTGGCTGGCGGCAAGAGTCATGACCATGAGCTGAGTCTTGTCGCCCATCTCGGCTGTGAAAACCAGGCCAAAAGTCTCCAGAAAACTTCTTATCAGCAATTTTCGCTCCCTTGCCGGTTGATTTGACGGCGGCGATTCTACCTTTACGCGTCCAAAGATAAAAGAGGATTGGGCGCTCTTTATTTTTCCTTTGGGGTGCCTCATAATCCGCCGGAATGAACCCTCATCGAAAGGCCATTGTATGACCAGTTCAGAACTTCCCCTCTGGGACCTCTCACTCCTTTACGGCGGCGTCGAAGACCCCAGGCTCAAGGCTGATATCGACAATATCGTCCCTTCGGCTGAAAAATTCGCTGCAAAATGGCGCGGCAACATTGAAAAAACCGATGCGGAGGGGGTGCTGGCGGCTCTTCGGGATTATGAAGCCACTCTTTTCGCCGCCATCGGGCCGCAGGCTTACGCACACCTGGGCTACAGCCTTAACGCCGCCGACCCCGCCTTCCTGACCCTGATGTCGCAGGTCCATGAAATCGCGACAAAGGCCCATCTGCATACAATCTTCTTTTCGCTCGAACTGGACAGGATATCGGATTCCAAATACATGGATATTCTGCAAACCCCCTCCCTCGCCCCTTACGCGCACTACCTTTCCGAGACCAGAAGGGGGAAGGCGCACCGCCTTTCCGAGGCGGAGGAGTCGGTATTGGCGCTAAAGGCGCTGAGCGGGCGCACCGCCTTCGTCCAGCTTTACTCCAAGCTCACCAACGCCTTCCTCTTCCCTTCCCCAGAGGTCGAAAATGGCGGAAAAGCCCTTACGGGGTCTGAGATATTGTCCTACCTAAAAAATCCAGACCGCGAAATACGCAGAAAGGCCCTTGAGATTTTCGCCAAGGCTCACGAAGACTCCGGCGCGGTCATCGCCTCGGTCTGGAATGCGCTGGCGCTGGATCACCGCCAGAACGTCTCCCTGCGCAAATACCATGGGATTATGGAGCCGGTGAACGAGGGGAACGAGCTCTCTCAAAAGGCGGTGGATACCGTGATGGAGGTAACCAAGGCTCATTACGGTCTTGCAAGACGATACTACGAATGGAAAGCGCGGGAGCTGGGAGTGGAAAAGCTGCGGTCGAGCGATCTTTCCGCCCCGCTACCCAGCCGGACGGAGGAAAAAATCACCTTTTCCGACGCGGGGAAAATGGTCATCGAGGCTTTCGGTGAATTTGACCCGTCATTCGCCGAAATCGCGAAGGGCTTTTTCGACGAAGGGCGCATAGACGCAAAGCCCCGGCAGGGCAAATCGGGCGGAGCCTATTGCATGGGGGCAGGCCCTGGCCTTCCCGTTTACGTTTTGACGAATTTCACGGGGAAACTTCGCGACGCGGCGACTCTTGCCCATGAACTCGGACATGGAATCCACTTCACTCTCGCGGGCGAGGCGCAGCCGCTATTGGAATACGGCCCCGTTCTCCCCCTGGCCGAGACCGCCAGCGTCTTCGGGGAGCTACTGCTCACCAAAAAACTCCTTTCCGGCGACCTTGATACGGATTCCCGCAAAAACCTCGTGGCGGAGAGGGTCGAGGACATCATTGCCACCACCTTCAGGCAGACGATGTACACCGATTTCGAGGTCGAGGCGCACAACCTCACTGCGGAAGAATACGTCACGCCGGAAAAATTCTGCGCCCTCTGGTCCTCGAAGCTGGAGAGCCTATACGGCGATTCCGTGGAAACCCTTCCCGCCTCGCGTTGGGCTTGGGCGGCGATACCCCACTTTATTCACACCCGCTTTTACTGCTACGCCTACACCTTCGGGGAGCTTTTGGTCCTCGCCCTTTACCGGCGCTACCTTGAGGAAGGCCCGGCCTTCGCGCCGAAACTGGCCGCAATTCTGGCGGCAGGCGGATCGAAGCGCCCCCAGGAACTGGTCGCCGACTTCGGCTACGACCTGGAAGACCCCTCCTTCTGGGCAGGGGGGTACAAAGTCCTCGAAGAGCTTCTGGAAGAACTGGGCGCCTGACATCGAAGCGCGCAAATTAAAAAAGGCCGCCAAATTGGCGGCCTTTTTATCTTCCAGAAGCCTCCTTCAGAAAACCGGGACCGATTCGCCCTTTACGAGGTCTTCATAGCTCTCCCTCTGGCGTATCACCTGATACTTATCGCCGCTGACCATAACCTCGGCCACCCTCGGTCGCGAATTGTAGTTAGAGCTCATGGAAAAACCGTAGGCTCCCGCGCTCATCGCGGCAAAGAGGTCGCCCGCCTCCATGGCGGGAAGGTCGCGGTCCTTGGCGAGAAAATCGCCCGACTCGCAAATGGGGCCCACAAGGTCGGCCCTGGCGATGGCGACCCCCTGCCTTACCGGCAAAATGGCGTGGTAGGAACCATAAAGGCTTGGGCGCACGAGGTCGTTCATCGCGGCGTCTGAGATGAGGAATCGTTTCGCCTCACCTTCCTTGGTGTACAAAACCTTGCCGACCAGTATTCCGGCGTTGCCCGCGATTGCGCGGCCCGGCTCAAGCACAAGGGTGCAGCCCAGGTCGCCGACTACCTTCAAGACCGCCCTGGCGTATTCGTCCGGCGCGGGCGGGGTTTCGTCGGAGTAGGGAATGCCCAGGCCGCCGCCGATGTCGAGATATTTGATGTCCAT
>SRXB01000319.1 GCA_009724975.1 bacterium
GACGTGAACACTTTCGATGATTGGTGGCGCTCCCTCCACGAGGATTTTGCCGAGCGGATCGCCGACCATGGTTTCTACGGCAAGACCTTCTTCTGGACCCTCGAAGGTCAGAACAGAGGGATCTGGTGTGACGACATGGTTGTCGACGACCTGACCAAGGTTCTCTCCAAGGCGGGCATCGAGCCGACAGAAAAGATACTCGCCGACGATTACGTCACACTCTACTTCAAGGGCAATCGCCACCGGCACTGCCGCAACAGATTTCTTGTCATGGAGCACGACAAGGAGGAGAGGTCTCGTATCGAGGGCGCCTTGAACCGCCTGCTCGACGATCTCTTCGGCGGTTTCCTCAAAGACCTGGACGCCGAATACGACTACATCACCTCAGATGAAGCCGTCGCCGAAACCATGGTAGCCAACGAATACGAGTTCGTCGCCAGCGGCGAACGCTGGCCGATGAAGTGGGGGTAAGAGTCTGCAAGTGGACAAATGCGTGTCGCATCCCTTAGAATCACTCGAAGTGCAAAAACTGCCGTCAGCTGGCGGGAGCGGTAGAAAGGGGTTGCCTTATGGTAACAAAAAGGTTACTATGAAAATCAGGGTCGAAGAGTTCCTCCGAGAGGACGGCTCAAGTCCCTACAAGGCTTGGTTTGACTCGCTGGATTCGATCGCTGCCGCTAAAGTCTCCACGTCGGTGTTCCGCGTTGAAAGTGGCAATACCTCCAGTATAAAGTGGTTCAGCGGCATCGGAGAGATAGTGATCGACTGGGGCCCGGGTTACAGGGTCTATCTGGCACAGGACGGCGCCGAGTTGATAGTCCTCTTCGGTGGCGGGACCAAAAAGCGCCAACAAGCTGACATCGCAAGGGCGATCGAACTGCACGCGGAATACAAAGCTCGCAAAGCCGCGCTCCGAAAGGTCGGCGAGGGGCGAAAGAAAGGATAGGCCGAAATGGCACTTACCAGAGATTTCAAGCAGACAGTGGTTGAACGCGCCAAGCGCGATCCCCAATTCGCAAAGGCAATGCTCGACGAGGCGGCCACGCTTTTTCTGAACGGCGAACCCGATACCGCACGGTTAATCCTCAGGGACCTTGTGAATGCAACCGTGGGCTTCGAGGAACTTGCCGCCACAACCGAGAAGCCAAGCAAAAGCCTCCATCGAATGCTTTCAAAGCGGGGCAATCCCAACATGGACAACCTCGCGGCAATCTTCGGAGCCGTAAGGCAAAAGCTCCATGTGGGCCTCGTTGCTCATACGGTGGACGCAGCCTAAAAAGCATTCATTGCAGTCCAGGCAGACTAAGCGGGGCGAATTTTCGTCCCGCTTTTCGTTTGCCCAAAACTGACCTGGATTTGCACCTTCAAGTGGCAGGCGCCCTTTCTCGCCATTTCTCCAATCAACTTCAATCGAGACGACTAAAACCTAACACAAGCCGCGGTTTGGCCGCTGCAAGGAGGATAACCATGACCTGCGAAAAGTGCGGGATTGAACTTAGAGAAAACTACGCCTGCCACGGGGTCTCCCGCGGCTACATCGAGGACGATGGCTTCTACCCCGACGAGGGGCCATGGATCGTCCTTTGCGAAGACTGTTGGGACGACAGCGTCAAGCTGATCTGGCCCTGGCCTCCGCCGCAGACCGACGAGGCGCCGGTTGGCGGGGACTGACAAACGGCGTAGCCAAAGCAAATACCCATCCTCTAGTCCCGCCCTAGCACCCGAACGCCACTTCTTCATCCACCAGCAACCGTCAATCCAGCCCAGACGCCATGCTCGCCATGGCCCAAACCGGTTCGACAGGACCGCCAGCGGACACATAGCGGCCGATGTTCGACACAACAATACATTGTGGGCTTGGCAAAGCCGACGGTGACGCACCGGACTATTTATCGTGAGCGGCGAAAAGGAGGCGAAGAACAGCTCACACATCTTCCCACCGTGCCACTGCCGCAGTTGCCGCCCACTCCACGGTTAACGACATCCCAGACACAAGGAGAGATCGATGCGATTCCCGAAAAACAAGAGGAGGACCCAGGCGCGCGCCTTCCGCTTCACGGAGCGCGCCCTGACCTCGCTTCCCCCACCCGACGGCAACCCCGTCGAGTGGTCCGACGCGAGCACCACGGGTCTGCGCTTCGTGCAGTCGACGAACGGCAAATGCAGGTGGCTCTTTCGCTACACCCTCGGAGGCCGCAAGTGCTCCATGGCCCTTGGGCCTTACCCCGCCGTCAACCTCGCCGACGCACGGAAGAAGACCCTTGAGGCGCAGGCCCGCGTCGCCAACGGCGAGGATCCCTCCCATGAGGTCGAGAAGCGCAAGGCCGACATCTCGCTTGCCGACTTCGTCGACACCCACTTCATACCACACCAGAAGGCGGCCAAGCGCAGCTGGCAGGACGACGTGCAGGCCATGCGCCGCCGCATCCTCCCGCTCGTCGGCAGACTCCGCATGCGCGATATCTCCCGCCACGACGTGGCCAGGGTG
>SRXB01000320.1 GCA_009724975.1 bacterium
GGCGGGATACTGGATACCAGTCACCTGGCTCTCGCTCATGGCCGATTCCCTTTACTCAGGCATCAAGCCTTGGGGCTACCACCTTACCAACGCCCTTTTGCATGCGGCAAACGCCCTCCTCCTTTACCTTTTTTTCCACAAGGCCACCGGCTCCAAGGCGAAAAGCCTTTTTGTGGCGGCCATTTGGGCTCTCCACCCGATGAGGGTCGAATCGGTCGCGTGGATAACCTCAAGAAAAGATCTCCTTAGCGCCCTCTTTCTCCTCCTCGCCCTCCACTCCTACCTTGGATGGCTCAAAAAGCGCGCCGCCGCGGGCTACGCCGCCCTTTTCCTCTTTCTGCTCCTCGGCCTCATGGCAAAGCCGATACTCGTAGCCGCGCCCCTCCTCCTTTTGGCTGTGGATGTCTGGCCGCTGGAGAGAATCTCCTCAAAAGAAGAGGCTAAAAAAGCCGTTTTGGAGAAGATACCCCTCTTCGCCCTAAGCGCGGCCTTCGCCGCCCTCACCATAACAACCCAAAAGCCCGCGATAAGAGCCGCAACCTCCTCGGTGGCCGAAAGATTCGCCGACCTTTTCACCTCGGCCTCGCAATACTTTCTTCTCGCTTTCTGGCCAGCCGACGTCTCCGTTACCGATTCGGAATCTGCCTTCAGGCTCCCGCTTGCGCCCGCCCTGCTGGCGGCGCTAGCCTTTTGCCTTGCCGTGTGGTTTTTCTGGCGCGGACGGGAAAAACGGCCCTATCTTCTTGCCGGAATCTTATGGTTTTTCGCCGCCCTGCTCCCCGTGAGCGGCGTGGTGCCGGTGGGTCTCAATTTCACGGCAAACCGCTTCACCTACCTTCCCCACATAGGCCTTATTGCGGCGGCGGTATGGCTTGCCGGCTTAGTGGCCGACAGAAAGCCGCCCCTAAAAAAACCACTCGCAGCCGTCGGCCTTCTTTTCGCCATCCTATGCCTCTCCCTCACCCTTTTGCGGTCGCCGCGCTGGGAAAACGGCCTCTCCCTCTCCTCCTGGATGTATGAAAAAAATCCCGGGAAGTTTTCGATGAAAATGCTCGCCCGCGCAAAGGCGGGGAGCCGCGACCACGAGGGCGCGAAAGTTCTTTTCGAAGGCCTTCTGACAAAGAATCCGGACGACTACGAAACCGAGGGAGAGCTGGGCAAGGTCTACATCAGCCTCGGCGACATGGATTCGGCCCTGGCCCACATCGAGCGGGCGTTATCGGGTATGCCGCCCGAGCACGCCCTTTACGGCGAATATTCGGCCTTTGTCCTTTTAAGGCGCGGCAATTACCGCAAGGCTCTTGAGGTTGCCGCCTCCATACTTTCCGACGATCCTCAAAACGTGGCGGCCAATTACTATTACGCGGCCAGCGCGGTGGAGGTGGGGCTTTTGAGGGAAGGCGAGGAGCGCTTTTTAAAGGCGATTTCGCTGAACAAAGAGTACACACCGGCGCGCATACGCTACGGAAGGCATTTATTGAAAAGCGGCAGGCAGGCAGAAGCAAAAAACCAGTTCGACGCTGTTTTCTCCTATGAAAAAGACCCGGCTCCCGCCCTTATGGGAATAGGCCTGGCCTACGCCTCTGAGGGGCTATACCTTGAGGCGGCGGAAAATTTCACGAAAATCATCGCAATAAATCCGCAAAACAGGCAGGCTCTATTCAACCTTGCCCTTTCGCTCGCGCAGGGGGGACGCACCGGCCCCGCAATCGACCATTTCGCCGCCTACCTGAAACTCGCCCCCGCTGACTTTCAGGCCCGCTTCAACATGGCGGCCCTGCTGGCGGACGCGGGAAGGGAAAGAGAGGCCGCGGAACAATTCGCACTGGTGCTGAGGGAAAACCCGGGCGACGATCAGGCCCGCCAGTGGCTGAAAAAACTGGGAAGGGAATAGATGCTTCCTGAAAAATGGCGCGACAAGACTGAATTTGGCCTTGCGGCGATCCTTTTCATCGCCGTTGCCGCCATATATTTTCAGGTTCGCAACTTCGGCTTTCTCCACCTTGACGACCTCCCTTACACCACCGAAAACCCGATGGTCGCGGAGGGATTCTCCCTGGAGGGCATAAAAGCCGCCTTCTCGCAGATAACCGAGAACTACTACATACCCATCATGTGGCTCTCGCTTATGGCCGACTCCTCTATCTACAAGCTCGACGCGGGCGGGTTCCATTTCACCAACCTTATCTTCCACGCTGCGAACACAGCACTTTTATTCCTGCTACTCTTTAGGCTCACCGGTTCAAGGTGGAAGAGCTTTTTCGCGGTGGCGCTCTGGGCATTGCACCCGCTTCGCGTAGAGGCGGTGGCCTGGGTGACATCGAGAAAAGACCTGCTCTCCACCTTTTTCCTCTTGCTATGCCTCTTCGCATACAACGCCTACGCCAAATGCAAAAGCCCCCGCCACTACATGGCCGCGCTGGCCCTCTTCGCGCTCGGGATATTGTCCAAGCCGATACTGGTAACCCTTCCCCTC
>SRXB01000628.1 GCA_009724975.1 bacterium
CCTTCTACTATTGCCCCCACCACCCCGACTTCGGCGCGCCTTGCGACTGCCGCAAGCCAAGCCCGGGAATGGTTGAGCTTGCGGCGAGGGAGCACTCCATAGACCTCGGAAACTCCTGGATGGTGGGAGACAAACTCTCGGACGTCGGCGCGGGAGCGCGGGCGGGGTGCAAAACGGCTCTCGTCCTCACCGGCTACGGCCAAAAAGAGCTTTTGCGGTGCGAAGAGAAGGGGCTACGGCCCGACATCGTCGCCGATTCCCTTGCCCAATTCGCCCAAAAGGTTAAAATGTCGGCTTAAAGCCGATGAAAAAGGAGGCCCAATGGCCATAAACAAGGAACTTCTGGAAATGATAGTCTGCCCCCGCTGCAAGGGCGACCTCGCCTACAGCGCCGAGAACAACGCGCTGGACTGCACCGAGTGCGAACTGCGCTACGCCGTCGAGGACGACATTCCCGTTCTCATCGCCGACAAGGCCGAGCCGCTGAAGAAATAGGGGAAAGATGCCACGCGAGATAACCGCGGTAATCATCACCCTAAACGAGGAGCGCAACGTAAAAGAG
>SRXB01000048.1 GCA_009724975.1 bacterium
GGACTGCCCCAGTGGGAGGCGGTAGATGACGACGTTGAGAAAACTTCCGACCAGCGCTCCGAAAATGAAGGAGGCGACGGTGAAAATGGCGCTTAACCCTTCCATGTGATTCCTTTTTTGCTTTAATTGGGCGCGGGGTAGTCTATCATAAAGGGTTTGAGATTGACATCGCGGCCTTTGGGCAAATATCTTCGGCGATGCTCTTTTTTTCAACTTTGCCTATTGGAGTGGGAAAATGACCGGTCAGGAATCTATCCTTTCTATGGCGCTCAACTCCGGCCTGGTGGTCGGAGGAGTCCTTCTTCTGCTCGTGGTCTGTTCCATCGGCTGCTGGGCGGTGATTATCTTCAAATTCAGGGTGCTGAAGGCGGCGGCGGCGCAAAACGCCAAATTCCTTGAGATATTTTGGAACACCTCCAGTTTCCAGTCTGCCCAGGAAACCACCGACCACCTCGACAAATCGCCACTCAACATAATGTTCCGCGACGGCTACCGCGAGTGGAAAAAGTTTCGCACCGCCAAGGCGGGGGCAAGCGCCGACGACCTTGCCATCTCAAGCGGAACGATAGAGAGCGTGGAGCGCTCCTTGCGCCGCGCCCTGGATTCGGAAACCACGCGCCTTGAGTCCTTCCTCATATTCCTTGCCACCGTAGCCAGCGCCGCCCCCTTCGTGGGGCTCTTCGGGACGGTATGGGGAATCATGGAGTCCTTCCGCGACATAGGCGCGATGGGAACCGCAAACCTCGCCGTTGTCGCCCCCGGCATATCGGAAGCCCTCATCGCAACCGCCACGGGGCTCGCGGCGGCTATTCCGGCAGTCGTGGCCTACAACTACTTCAACAACAACATCAAAAACCTCGTCACCGAGATGGAGGGATTTAGAGCTGAATTCCTCAATATAGTGACGCACCACGAAAGCGTCGGCAGGAGATAGGCCATGGCAATGTCATCCTCCAGCGGGCGAAAAGGGGCGATGGCGGATATCAACGTCACCCCGCTCGTCGACGTAATGCTCGTCCTTCTAATCATCTTCATGGTCGCCGCGCCAATGATACAGCAGGGGGTAGACGTCAACCTCCCCAAGGTCGTCGCCACCGAGATGCCGGTCAACACCGACCTCCTCATAGTCTCCATCAACCGCCAGGGCGCGGTCTTCATCGGAAAAACCCAAATCCCGATGGAACAGCTCAGCGAAAAGATAGAGGCGATTTACCGAGACAAAGCCGAGAAGGAAGCTTTCCTGCGCGCCGACAAGGACGTGCCATACGGCGCGGTGGTCAACGTCATGTCCCATATGAAGCGGGCTGGCATTGAAAAGCTCGGCATGGTCACGGAGCCGATGGAAAAGCTCTAAATGCAGAGCCAATACCCCAAAAAGCTCCCCAGCGACCGCAAGATATTCCTGCGCGCGCTGGCCTTTTCCGCCGCTGTGCACATACTGGTCGCGGTCTTCGCGACCCCGATGAAAACCAGGCCGACGGCGGGCCAATTCGCGCCGGTGCAGATTGTGGAGCTTTCGGGAAATTTCGGCGGCGGCAAAAAAACCCAGAAAGCTGCCCCGAAGACAATCCAGCCCACCCCTCCTCAAACGGCTCCAGTCAAAACCACCCAGCCTTCACAGGCCGTAAAGCTCTCGGAAACCCCTCCGGCAAAAACACCAGCCAACACACCCGTCACCAGCGCACCGCCGGTCAAGACGCCGGCCAACTACACCCCTCCCCCATCCCTGCCGCAACTGCCGCCCGGCACCAAAATAGCGTCCACCGACCCCGTCAGGACCGAAAAAGACGTCATGGAGCGCATCGAAAAGATGCGGCAAGCCTCAGGCGCCTCCTCGTCTCCCGCGACCTCGGCCACCGCCGCCAGAACCGAGGGCGACGTAAACAGCGCCATCGACGCCATGCGCAAGAAACTCGGCATTCAAACTCCGCCAAAGGGGCAGGAGCAACCGGCGGCGAACGGCGAGCAAAAAGAACAGCCCACCACAAGATTCGGTGAGAGCGGCATAGAGAGCGGAGGCAACGGAGGCGGGCCAGGGCGCAACGTTATGTTGCAAATGAGGGCCACCTCATATTACAACCAGCTCTGGGACCACATACGCCAGTTCTGGCAATTGCCGCCGGGCGTGGCTGGCTCGGGGCTCTTCGCCACGGTATCGGTCACGCTGGCGCGCGACGGGGCCGTCAAAAAGAGCGTCCTTGAAAAATCCTCCGGCAGCGCCGTCTTCGACCAGTCGGCGCTCAACGCCATAATAAGGGCGGGCAAGATGCCCCCCATACCGGCGGAATTCCCCGACGACTTCATCGAAGTGGGATTCAGATTCAGGGAATGAACAGGAAAGTGAAGATGACCAACCGCCTGCGCCTCTTCATCACAGCGATGATCACCCTCTCCTTCTGGGGATGCTCGGTGTCGCCTCCGGCCGGCTCCTACCGCGTCCTGGGCAAAAACTACATGCCCATAGCCTCGGCCAACGGCTTCACCGAAGAGGGCTACGCCTCCTGGTACGGCGAAAAATTCCACGGTAAAAAAACCTCAAGCGGCGAAACCTACGACATGTACGGGCGCACCTGCGCGCACAAAACCCTGCCGCTGGGAACCACGGTGAAGGTGACCAGGACCGACAACGGCAAAACCGTCACCGCAAAGGTAAACGACCGCGGCCCCTTCGTGGAGGACCGCATAGTCGACCTCACCTTCACCCTCGCCAAAGAGCTTGGCATGATCTCAAGCGGCTACGCGATGGTGCGCCTGGACGCCATCGACGACGAAGGCACCCCCCTTCGCGGGCCCGACCTTCGCTTCGTGGCGTGGCAGGTGGCCTCCTTCCGCGAGGAGAAAAACGCCCGCGCCCTCGCCGCCAACCTGAAAGAAGAGTTCGGCAGGGCCGACGTCTACCCCGTAATAGTTCGCGGCGACCAGTATTACCGCGTCTACGTCGGGCGCTACACCGACACCGACTCCGCCGACGAGGCCTACGCCAAACTGCGCGACATGGAGTTCAAGCCCATACCGGCCCAGCTCTCCCAAATGCAGTAAACAAGCTCATGGAAAGGGGGATGGAATGAAAAAAAGAGCCCTCGCCGCCCTCGCGACCGCAATGGTCCTTTCATTAAGCCATTTCGCCCTTGCGCTTGACAAAAACACACCGGCAAACGAGCGCAAAGCCGCGCTTTCATCAATTGCAAAGGAACTTGCGGGGGAAAAAGAGCGAGCCGCCAAAGCCGGTGAAAAGCTAGGCGCCATCCTCGACGACGCCCTTGCCTCCTCCCCATCCAAAGCCCCCTCCGACTACCTTCTCGACACGGTCGGCGCGCTCTCGGCGGCGCTGGAGGAGATCTCCGCCCGCGACGGCGCCCAACAGGTACTGGAGAACCGCATCGATGCTCTTCTGGACGACTCCTCAGCCGCCTCCTATGAAAAACTCAACCTTCTGATGAACGCGCTTGCCCGCCAGAACGTGGGGCTGATGGCTGACTCGGTCATCGAAGAGACGACGAAAAAAGCCCTAAAGGGCTATGGTGAAGCGATAACCTCGTCCAATTCGGGCGAGCGCAGGCGCGGCTCCGAGGGTTTCGCGATGGCTTTTGAGTCTTTTCTCAACGAAGGCGGCAGAGGAAACCTCTGGAACAGGAGGAGGGCGGAGAAATTCTTCGAGGGGTCGGCGGAGAAAATAGAAAAGGCCCTTAGGAGCCGCAACGAGAAGATTAGCCTCGACGCCGCAAACCTCGCCGTATCGCTCCTCGCCTACTCAAACAAGCTAAAGCTTGCCGGAAGGGCCGAAAGGCTCCGAAAAACCGCCGTGGAATCCCTAAGCGCGATTCTTGAAGGCGGCTCGTCGGCGGCCAGGGCCGATTCAGCCGAGGCTTTGGGAGAGATGGGGGACAAGGCCGCCCTTCCCGCCCTTCAGAAAGCCCTCTCGGACAAGGACGGCCAGACGGCGAAAAAAGCGGCGGAATCGATAGAGAAAATCACGGGCAAAAAACCCGTCAAATAGCCTTGGGGCGCCTTCACTTCACGAAAAACGCCACGTAAAATACCACCAGCAGGGTGAGGTCTATCACCGCCAGCAAAGCCGCCATCAGTGTTTTCAGCGGCTTGGGGAAGCGCCCGCCGTCATTGCTGAAAAGGGTTATCGCCATGGCGGAGAGCGCCAGCGCCGCCGCAATGACGAAAATGACGACGATCTTCATCGTCAGGACGAACTGACCCATTAAAACATCCTCAAAAACAAGAGTCCGCTACATGATTTATCCAAAACGGACTCATCCTCCGCTTACGCTGTCGTAATCGTCTGGGGTAATCTCCCATTTGGGCATGAAAATCCACAAGAGGATGTAGAACAAAAGCCCCGCGCCATAGCAGAAAAAGGCCAACACCCAGGCCAGCCTCACCAGCCACGAGGGAAATCCCAGCCAGTAGGCGACGCCGGCGGCCACCCCGCCGATCATCTTTCTTTCCGTAACCTTGCGAAGCTTTCTTTCCATGAAACCATAATCCTCTAAAGCAATGCGGCCCTTTTTGGGCCGCCACTAAGCCACAGCGAAGCAATAGCACGTTTTCACTTGCCCTTCAAAAACTCCAAAGTGGTGAGCGGCGCGCCGAACGCCTCCCTGGGGCGGTTGAAGTAGCCGATTTCAAGGCCCGGGAACCTCTTCTTCAAGGCAAGCGCGCACTTTTTTATCCCCAGCGGCCTTTGCCCGCGCCACAAATCCTCCGGCAGCGCGCCGAGGTATAGGCGGGGGTCTATGGAGAGGTTCCTGAAGTGGACCATATTGAGCCCCGTGCGCTCCACCAGCGCGCAAAGGGCCTCGAATTCGTCGGCCAGGTCGGTCACCCCGGGGAAGACGAGGTAATTCAGGGCCGTGTAAAGCCCCTCACCCACCGCGAGCCCTATTGATTCCTCAACGTCGGCGAATTTGTAGGTTCGCGGCCTGTAATAGGCGTTGTAGGTCTCCTCTCGCGCGGAGTTGGCCGAAATACGGACCGAATCAAGCCCCGCTCGGGCGACTTTTTGAAGTTCGGAGGGCAAACTGCCGTTGGTGTTGAGGTGTACCGTTCCCTTTTGGGTGCGCCTGCGAAACTCCGCCACCGCCTCGGCCAGGTGACTCCCGTTCAGCAGCGGCTCGCCCTCGCAACCCTGCCCGAAACTCACTATGCCGCGCTCGACCCCCTCAAGGTGAGGAATCGCCACCTCGCAAAGCTCCTCCACCGTCGGGATGAAGGTTATCCGCTCCTGCGATGCGGGGCAGCAATCGGCGGGCTGGAGGCTGATGCAGCCTATGCAGGCGGCATTGCAGGCTGGCGCGGTGGGCAGGGGGGCCTCCCACCTCTCCATGAAGAAGTTTTTGGCGGCGAAACAGTGGTATTCGAGGGCGCATCTGGAAAGGTGCGAAATAAGGCGGTTTTGGCTGTATTCCTTAACCTTTTCCCTCACCCTCGGCGCTATCACGCGGTCATCGTAGTGGCAAGTTTCGGAGTGCTCCATCGGATCGACCCGAAAGGCCGAGGCGACGAGCTTTCCCCCAAGCCACCCCACCGAGCAGTAGGCCCAGAGCGGCAGGTAGGAATGGCAACCGTAAGGCGGCGGGCCTCCTTCGGGGTATTCGGCGGCGGGCAGGTGGCAGCGGGCGTAACCGGCCTGAAGCATGGCGGTGACGGCGCGGTATTTCTTAAGGGTGCGCGGGCCTCCGGCCTTCTCGTCCCACCCCACCGCGAGCGATTCGGGGAGGAAAAAGACCTTCGTACCCTCCGGAACCTCCATCACGTCCTCGGCGAAAACCGGCGAAACCCCGCGCCCGCTCTGCCCCGCCATCTTGAATTCGGGGTGGTCGAAGATATTACCCTCGCGGTCGCACACCAAGAGCGACGGCATGATTCTTTTCATTGATTATTCATCCCGGCAAACAGCATTCACGCTGAAATATCCTTGCCGCGATAATAAAGCCAAAGGGCCGCGCCCGCAAGGAATCCGCCCACGTGGGCGACCCAGGCGACATTCCCCGCCTGCCCCGACGCGCCCGTAAGAACCTGCAGCAAGAACCATAAACCCAAAAAAAGCGCCGCCGGAAGCTCGATGAACTGGAAAAAAAAGAAGATAGGCACCAGCGTAAGGACGCGGGCCTTGGGGAACTTTAACATGTAAACGCCCATCACCCCCGCTATCGCGCCGGAGGCTCCCACCACCGGCAGGGTCGAGCGCCAGTTGAGCAAAAGGTGGAGCGCGCCGGCCAAAACGCCGAAAAGCACGTAAACGAAGAAAAAGCGCACGCTTCCCAGCCACTCCTCGACGTTATCGCCGAAGATGAAGAGCATCCACATGTTGCCGACAAGGTGCATAACGCCGCCGTGTACGAAAAGCGAGGTGATGAAGGGGATGGACTGCTCGTAAAGGGTGAAGGCGGAGGCTATTTCTGGGGTTGAATAGCGCGCCGGAAGTATCCCGAAGCGATAGAAAAAGGGGGCGACCGCCTCCCCTGCTCCGCCCGACAAAAGCCCAAGCTTTATCTCCTTGAAAAAAACCAGAAGGTTAACGGCGATTATGAGGTAAACCGCCCAAGGTCTTTTGTAGGAAGGATTTATGTCCTTTAATGGAATCAAAATCTACCCCTTGGCCAAAGCGCGGGCCGCCGCGCCTATGCCGTCCACGGTGAGTGGGTACATGGGGAAGACCGACTCTATAGTGCGTATGCTCCCGTGGCTTTTCCACCCCCCAGGGTCCAGCGGATTCAGCCACGCGTTTCGCGGAAAGGCGCGGGCCAGCGACCGGAGCCGGTCGATGCCCTTCACCATTGAGATGCGCTTTCGCTCAAGAAAGCCGTTGGGAATCATCAGCTCAAAAGGGGCCATCAGCGCGTCGCCCACCATGATGAGCCGCCAGTTTTCGCCACGAGTGGTTTTTATTAGTTCGTCGACGGCTATTCCCTCGCCCTTTTCGACGTCGGTATAGAGGAAATCATAGACGCAGTTGTGAAACCAGTAGTGGCGAAACTCCTTGAAGTATCTTATGGAAAACGCCGAAGCGAAAAGTTTTTCGCAAAGCTCTATGTGCTCGTCCATTGAGCCGCCCACATCAAGCGCCATGATTATCTTAAGGTCGTTTTTCGGCTCTCTGCCGAAGACCAGCTCTATCTCGCCACCCTCCCTCGCGGTGCGGTCGATGGTGGAGGAAATGTCCAGCCGCTCCTCTCCGGTCTGCCTGAGAACCTTGAGCCTTTTGAGGGCCAGGGAGAGTTTTCTGGTGTCCAGGGTCTTCTCCCTGCTCAGGTTTTTGTATTGGCGGCGCTCGGCCAGAAGCACCGCCGTCCCCTCGCCCCCCTCCTCGTCCAGAGTAAGGCCCGAAGGATTTTTACCCTCCTTGCCGAAAGGGCTTGTCCCTCCGGTGCCGATGAAGTGGTTGCCGTGGGTGTGCGCCCCCTTTTGCTCCCTCAAAAGGCGCTCGAAGGCCCCCATCAGTTCGGCTGGGTCCAGCCCCCTCAAAAGGGCCAGCTCCCCCTCGTCTATCTCAAGGGGGACAGAGGCTTTGGCGAGCCATATGAGGAATTCGTCGATATCCACGTCCCGCGACGAAGCCACGCCGCCGAAAATTTCGAGAAAGGCGCGGTCGAAAAGGTCGTAATCCCCCTCGTCCTTTACCAGCAATGAGCGCGCGAGAAGGTAAAAACCGTTGAGGGTGCTCTTGTGAAGCCCCTTCTTCAGCCCCTCCATCAGCGCCATCCATTCGGTGGGGGTCGCCTTCAGGCCGTAGCCGCGAAGGGTGAAGAAAAACCTCGTAAGCACTATCGGCGCGCCCCGCCGCCCCTAAGAGCCTCGGCGTCCTCGCGGGATTTTACAAGGGCTCCAAGGAAGGGAGCGTTGACGGGCGAGCCGAGGGCGCTTTGGGGTATTTCGGCCCCTGACGCGAGGAGGATTTTGAGCCAGTCAATAAGCTCCGAGGTCGAAGGGGGCTTTCTCATCCCCTGCGACGAGCGGATTTTATAAAAAACCCCCAACGCGTCCTCAAGGAGCTTTTGCGGCAGGGAGCTGTAATGGGCCTCCACTATCTTCTTCATCGTTTCGGGGTCGGGAAAGTCGATGTAATGGAAGACGCACCGGCGCAAAAAGGCGTCGGGAAGCTCCTTCTCCCCGTTTGAGGTGATAATCGTGAAAGGGCGGAAGGCCGCCTTTATCTTCTCGCCCGTCTCCAGCACCTCGAAACTCATCTCGTCCAGCTCCGAAAGGAGGTCGTTGGGGAATTCAAGCTCGGCCTTGTCGATCTCGTCAATCAAAAGCACCACCCGCCCCGAAGCGGCGAAAGCGCGGCCAAGCGGCCCCTTTTTGATGTAGCGTGAGATATCCTTGACGTCGCCCTCGCCAAAGCGGGCGTCGTTTAGCCTGTGGACCGCGTCGTAGGTGTAAAGGCCGTCGCGGGCCTTGGTGGTGGATTTCACGTTCCAGACGATTATCGGCAAAGAGAGCGCCCTTGCGATGGTGTGGGCCAAAAGGGTCTTGCCGGTTCCGGGTTCGCCCTTGACCAGGAGCGGGCGCTCAAGCTCAAGGGAGATATTGACGGCGTTTGCCAGCTCCGGCGATACCACGTAGCCGTCCGCGCCGGAAAACTTCGTGAAATTATGCATTTGCGGTTCCCGTTCGTTAAAGGTTCAATCGCCTTCCCCTAAAAAATACCCCTTGGGGAAATTTTTTGTCCACATCAATAAAAAACCGGTTAAATTGAGTATAGAATTAACCCGAGGAGGAGAGAAAATGGCCCGCTGCCCAGGACAGGACACCGCCCAGTGGGGCTACGACTCGATCTACGACGTCGAATGCCCCAAATGCCACAAACAGGTTGAATTCTTCAAGGACGAGATGCGCCGCAAATGCCCCTATTGCGGCGAAAGGGTATTCAACGACCGCATGGACCTTGGCTGCGCCAAATGGTGCCCGATGGCGGAATCGTGCATCGGCCCCGACAGCCTCAAGGACTTTCAGGTCAACGAGCAAAGGAAGGCGCGTCGCGACGAATTCCGCGACCTTCTCGAATTCGCGGGCGAGGAGGAACACGAGGTCACGGAGCTCTTCAAAACCCTCTACGCCGAATACCCCAAGGACGACGCGCTCTTCGACACTAACCGCCTAGCGACGGTGCAGGAGCGCGACGAGGCCCTCTTCACCAGGGCAACCACGATATTCAAGAATTACCTCTCCCAAAAGGCCAGGGTGGCCGAGAAAGAGGAAGAGGCGCGAGCCCGCACCGCCGAGATGCTGACCCACGACCAATATAAAAAACGCAAGGCCGAGCTTGCGGAACGTCAAAAATAAAACAGCTCTTGACAGTGGAACACAGTTGAGCAATTCTTACACGGCAATTTTTGAAGCCAAAAACTTCGCAACCATAAATCGGAGGTAAATATCATGGCCTACAAGATCACCAACAAGTGCGAAAACTGCGGCGCCTGCGTCGAAGTATGCCCCGTCGGCTCCATTTCCGAAACCGACGGCAAGTACGTCATCGATGCCGACAGCTGCGTCGATTGCGGCACCTGCGCCGAGGAATGCCCGGCCAACGCCATCGAAGAAGCCTAATAACGCTTCCTGGTCGCGCCATGAGAAAGCCGGAATCCTTTAAAGGGGTTTCCGGCTTTTTTCTTTGTGGTATCATCCCTCCCCCATGACCACCACAAGAAGAGTCCTTATCGCAAACGGCATAGTACAGGGGGTTGGCTTTCGCCCCTTCGTAAAGCGGCTCGCCTCCTCGCTGCCCCTTTCCGGCACGGTGCAAAACACCACGCGCGGAGTCAAAATCGAAATCCAGGGAGAACCCGACGCACTGGAACTTTTCTCCACCCGTCTTCTGGCCGAACTGCCGCCAAGCGCCGCCGTCCTCTCCCTTTCAAGCGAGGAAATTTCCGCCGTAGAGGGCGAAAAATGCTTTAATATCGTAGCCTCAGGAATCGACCCCGTCTCCTCGGTTATCATCCCGCCCGACATCGCCCTTTGCCAAAAATGCGCGTCGGAAATAAGCGATTCCGCCGACAGGCGCTTTGGCTACCCTTTCGCCAACTGCACCGATTGCGGCCCGCGCTACACGATAATCGAAAAAATCCCCTACGACCGCCCAAACACCTCGATGGCCGCCTTCAAAATGTGCGAAGACTGCGAAAAAGAATACGGCGACGAGGAAAACCGCCGCTTCCACGCCCAGCCCAACGCCTGCCCCGCCTGCGGCCCCAAACTCTCGGCCCTAGACGCGGACTTTCGCCAAATCGAAGGCGATCCCCTGAAAAAAGCCGCCGAGAAGCTTTCAAAGGGGGGGGTGGTTGCGCTTTTGGGCATAGGGGGCTTTCACCTTGCCTGCGACGCCGCCTCCCAAGAAGCCGTGGACCTCCTTCGCGAGCGCAAAAAACGCCCGGGCAAGCCCTTCGCCGTCATGGCGCGTGACGCGCAGGCGGCAAAAGAGCTGGCTACCCTTTCGGAGGCGGCCCTACAAGAGCTTCAATCGCCCGCCGCCCCCATAATAC
>SRXB01000321.1 GCA_009724975.1 bacterium
CCTTTCCGCGCGGAAAGGGCCTTTTTGCGTTTATGGCCCGCGCACTCAATAAAGGCCTTTTGGCCGGAAGGGATTTTAGATGAGGAAGATATTTTCGCTGTTTTGCCTTTTATCCATCTCCTGCGCTGTATCCGGCTGTGCGACCACGGGCCCTTCGCCCGCCGAGAAGTTCCTTCTGCTTTCCAGTACCATCGGCCCGATAGACGCCGGCATAGTGGGAGAACTCGAAAGTCGTTTCGAGAAGGATACGGGGATACGCGTCCGCCATGTCGGAGCCGGGACAGGAGCCGCGCTCGACATCGCGAAACAGGGCAGCGTTGACCTTGTGTTGGTTCACGCCAAGAGCCTTGAGGAGAAATTCGTGCAGGAAGGCTACGGCACTGCGCGCATACCTCTTATGTATAACGATTTCGTGATAGTCGGTCCGGCCGACGACCCTGCCGGAATCAAGGGAAAGGCAAAGGCAGTGGACGCGCTGAAGGAGATCTCCGCCAAGGCCGCCCCCTTCATCAGCCGGGGAGACAAATCCGGCACCCACGTCGCCGAGATGGAGCTTTGGGGCAAAGCGGGCCTAAAGCCTGAAGGTAGCTGGTACACAGTGTGGGAAAAGGGCTCCACCGGAAACGCACCCACCCTGAAATTCGCCGACGAGAAGAACTCCTACACCGTCATCGACCGCGCAACCTATCTCACCATTAAAAAAGATATAAAACTGCAGGTGCTGGTCGAAAACGACGAGGCACTTTTGAATTTCATAAGCCTTATCCCCGTGAATCCTGCGAAATTCCCCACTGTCCACGCAAAGGCCGCCGATGCTTTTGTCAGCTGGCTTACCGACCCCGCCCTGGGCCAGCTCGTCATCCGTGATTTCGGCAAGGAAAAGTACGGCAGCCCGCTTTTCTTCCCCAACTCCGAACAGTGGAAAAAGGCAGGCGCCAATTAGCCTCTCTTTGCGCTTAGGGCTGTCCAGTGTATAATTTGCAGGCAACTTGTACAGTAGCATAAAGGAGGGATTCCATGAGACTCAGCGCAAGAAACGTGCTTAAGGGCAAGGTTCTGTCAGTCGACGAGGGCGTAATAACCGCCAAGGTCAAAATCATCCTTGCGGGAGGAGAGGTCATAACCTCCATCATATCGAAGGAAAGCGTCGCCGAGCTTGACCTGAAGGTCGGCGACGAGGCTTACGCCCTCATAAAGTCCACCGAGGTAATGGTGGCCAAGCCCTGAGGCATGGAGGGGCTTTGGGCGGCGGAATGATTTTGCCTTGACGGCCCCGAGCCCTCTCTGGTAGGTTTTTACCGCAACGCAAACGAAAGGTTGAATTTGATGCGCGTTTTGGCGAATGTAAATTCCAACTGGCTGTGGTGGACCTGGAGATAGGGCCGGTCGCAGTCGTTTGCAAAAAGTAAGCGTCTCGCGGGCGGCCCTTAAAAAGGCCGCCTGCGGTTTTTTAGCCACAAGCCGCAGGAAACTAAAAGTCCTGCGGCTTTTTTGTTGTCGCGGGCAAAAAGCGAAGGGAAATGGAATGCTGATAACGCAAAAGGCCGATTATCTGGAAAAAGCGAAGGAGTTTTCGCTCTTGCCGGTGGTTCTGCGCATACCCGCCGACACCCAGACCCCCGTCTCCACCTACCTCAAGGTCGCCAACAACCCCTGGTCTTTCCTCCTTGAGTCGGTGGAGGGCGGAACCCGCTGGGGCAGGTACTCGATAGTTGGTTTCGACCCGCTTTTTACGATCGAGGCCTTCGGCGAGAAGGGCGTCATGAGGTCGGCGGAGGGGGTTGAGGAGAAGGGCCACCCGACAAAACTCATGAGGAGGGCGATAGGCGAGAACAAGCTGCCCGAGCTTGAAGGGTTGCCGCGCTTCATAGGCGGGCTGGTGGGCTATTTCGGCTACGGCTCGGCCCGCCTCTTCGAGCGACTACCGCCGAAGGGGGAGGACCCCGTCGGCCTGCCCGACATCCGCCTCTTCGCCCCCCGCAAGATTCTCGCCTTCGACAACGTCCTCAACACGCTCGACATAGTAGTCCTCTCCCGCCCGGGCGCAGAGCCCGAAAAAGCCTTCGACGCGGCGGTGAGGGAGGCCGAAGAGGTCTTTTCTCGCCTCAAGGTGGAGCTGAGGGAGGCCCAGGCCTTTCCCCCGCCCTCCAAGGCCGTGAAACTCTCTCCGGTAATCTCGCGGGAGAGGTTCGAGGAGATGGTGAGAAACGCCAAGGAGGCGATTTTCGCGGGCGAGGCGATACAGATAGTCCTTTCCCAGGCCTTCGAGGGTGAGGGCGGCCTCGATCCCTTCACCGTCTACCGCGCCCTTCGCACCATAAATCCCAGCCCATACCTCTTCCACCTGAAGATGGGCGAGGAGACACTTGTGGGGGCGAGCCCCGAGGTGATGGTGCGCGTGGAGGGCAAAAAGGCGATGGTTAGGCCCATAGCGGGAACCAGAAAGCGCGGGGCCGACGGCGCA
>SRXB01000629.1 GCA_009724975.1 bacterium
AGATGGTTCCACCACCCGCTTTTTAGGCGCGACATAACCGGCATGACCGGCGACGACAGGCCAAGCGGAACCACCTGCATGACCCCCGACGACCCGATGATGCGCTTTTTCAGCACCGAATACTTGCAGGAGGCGCTGGCGCGCTACAAGCCAGCCCTGATAGAGCCGGATCAGCTTGACGTAAACCTGCCGCCCGGCTGGGACCGCATCGTGATGGACTATCTTTTTCGCAATAAGGACAGCTATGTAAGGTTCGATTCCGAAATCGTCGGCGGAGTCCAGTTTTACATACGCAAAGACCTTTTGGGCAGGTAGCCTCAATCGGCGGCGCGGCCAATGCATAAAAACAGCCGCTCCGGGACGAAAAACAGGCCGGATTTCATTGTGGAAGCAACCCACGGCCTTGAAGGCCAGCCCTCGAATCGCCAGGTGATCAATTGCGTCAGGCTCGAACATGACTTTTAAAAAATCCCTTGCCCTCGCCCTGGGCGCCTTCAAGTGGCTTGTCTTCTTCGCCCTGGTCGGAGTCATCGCGAGCGCCGTATACATGCGGCTTACC
>SRXB01000049.1 GCA_009724975.1 bacterium
CGCGATGCGCGAAAGCCACCCCTCCAGGCCGGTGTTTACCTCCACCTCCCACCTTTCCCCCTCTTTGGGTCGGGAGAGGTGAGGGGGGAGCAAAGAGGGATCGCAGGGAGTTTTTTCAAGAGCCAGGCAATCGCCCGAAATGCTGACGCGAAGCTCGAAAATTTCGCCCCCCTCAAGGGAGAAGCGCTTTACGGGGAAGGCGTCGGGAAGCTCGTTGGAGAGGTAAAGGCCGGTAAAACCCTTTGGCGCGGCCTCAATGATTTTTTCGCGGTGGCCCACGAGCTTTTCGCCGCGCCGCAGGGCCAGGGCGGGGCTAAGCTCGTCGGCTGCGTAGCGGGTTCTGGCGTAAAGGGAGGGGTTTTGGCTTTTCAGGTTGTCCAGAAGGTCTTTGGCCAGTTCTCCTTCCCCCGGGCCGCCCTCGATGAGGTAGAATATATCTGGAGCGCCCAAGGCTTCATCGGCCTTTGCCGCGAAGCGGGCGAGGACGCCCGCGAAGAGCGGGCCGAGGTGGGGAGAGGTTATGAAATCGCCCTCCTCGCCGATTAAAACGCGGCCCGAAGAGTAATAGCCCCAAAGGGGGTGGTTAAGCGCCGCCTCCATGAAGCGGTCGAAACCGATGGGGCCTTCGCTTTTAATGAGTACTTTTATGTAAGAAAGGCATTCTTCCATCGCTCCTCCATCGTTTCGGGGGAGGATGATACCCCAAAAACGGCGCGCGGAACAAATTTTCGCGCATTTCAGGGAATAAATGATAACGGGACCTATTAAAAACCTGATACGGGAGTTCAGAAAGCTCCCTGGCGTCGGCGAAAAGACCGCCATGCGCCTTGCCATGCACGTTCTTGGCGCGCCACGGCAAAACGCAAAGGCCCTGGCCGACGCCCTCATAGAGGTCAAGGAGAAAATCAGGCCCTGCTCGGCCTGCTTTTCCATGACCGAGGGCGATATCTGCGAAATTTGCGCCTCGCCGAGGCGAAACCGCGCCCTTATCTGCGTGGTGGAGGATCAGGCGGGGCTGATGTCGGTTGAAAATTCCGGCACCTTTTTCGGCCTTTACCACGTACTTTGGGGAAGGCTCTCGCCGATAGACGGCATAGGGCCGGAGGACATAAAGGTGGGAGAGCTGGTGAAAAGGGTCGCCGCGGGCGGGGTGGAAGAGGTCATTTTGGCTACCAACCCCAGCGTGGACGGCGAGGCCACGGCTCTTTACATAAAAAAAGCCCTTTCTCCCCAAGGCGTTAGGGTTACGAGGATAGCAAGGGGAATACCGGTGGGCGGCGACCTCGAATACGCCGACGCCCTTACCCTCGGGCGCGCCCTGGAGGGCAGAAGCCCCTACTGAGAACGCATGAGATGAGTGAAGAAGTCCGCGATTACGAAGCGATGAAGGCGGAGGTCGAGGCGCTTGCCCGGGACCTCATGCTTTTGGTGCGCGCGGCGACCATCTATCCCCACGGCCACCCGCAGATGTCCACCATGTCCCAGCGAATCGTCAACTGGGCTGGCAAGAGCGGTGAAGAGGGGATAACCCTCGCCGTAACCTCAAGCGAACTGGTTTACTGCGGCGAATTTTTCGGCGGCAAGGAGAGCCGCGCTGAAATCCTCGCGCGTTTTTTGAATTCCCGCAAAATCGCCCGCCTCTCCCTCTCTTGCACACTGACCGGCAGAGAGGTCTACTCCTTCGCCCTTAAACTCTCCGACCGCGCCGTAACGGGCCAGGCCCTAGCCGAGACCCTCGCGGCTGAGGGGATAAACAGCGTCACCATCGCCGCCCTCGACGTGGGGGCGATCCACGACCAGATGGTGGAGGCCGGCGGCGGGATGGACCCCAACGCCCAGGCGGACGTGAAAAAACGCCGTGAGATGTGGCTGTGGCTCCAGACCGAGAGCGGAAGCCCACGCGATATGTCCCGCGTGCTCTCCTCCGAGGACTTCTGGAAAACCGCCTTCGAGGGCGGTCCTCAGGGGCTAAAGGAACTTAGCGACATCTTCGCCAAGCTCGGCTCGATGCTGGACCGCGCCCTGCGTACCATACCCGAGGCCCAGCGCGGCGAGATAGGCTCCAAGCTCGTGAAGATGGGCGCGGCGCTGGACTCCGAAAACCTGGCCAAGCTCGTCGATGTCCTCCTTTCCGACCCCACGGGAACCGGCGAGGCCCTCTCATTCCTCATGAAAGAGCTCTCAGAGGAGAAGATGGCGGAGCTTGTGGCGGGTCTTGTGTCGCTGGGCGGCGACAAGGAGGAGAGGTTGGCGGCCTTCTCCAAATCCTTCCTCAAGCCCGATAAGATGCTGGCGGTTTCCCAGCAGGCCGGTCAGAAGAAACAGCAGTCGTCGGCATCAGGCTACGCTTCGGAGGTCTGGGACTGGGTGCAGAACTTCCTCGTTGACTTCGACGAGGACAAATACATGGGTGAGGGGTATCGGGAAACCCTCGACCGCATGGCCTCGCGCCTCCAGATTGAGGGGGAGCGCGGCGCAGCCTTCGGCATGTTCGAGGACGCCGAGATGCACCTGGACAACGTCATGATAGGCATCTCGCTCTACAACATTAAGGGAAGCGAGTCGCGCCTGGCCGAGCGCATCTCCGAGCGCATGAGCGACATGGACAGCGTCGGGATACTAAACCTCCTGGAATCCGTGGACCAGGCTGTTCCCGATTCCCTGGTGGGCCGCCAGGACGTAATGGAGATTGTCTTCAAAAAGGTCGTTCCTGACATAAAGGACTACTCCTCCGGCATCCGCAACCGGGTAATAGCCTTCGCGGTGCGCCACGAAACCGAGGTTCTGGAGACGGCCCTTCGCACCCTGCTGGCGGAGGAGCGGCTCACGGTCAGGAAATTCATGGTCGAGATGCTTTGCCGCTTCACCTCCAACTCAACCCCTTACATCGTGCGCAAGGCGCGGGGTTCGATCTGGTATTTTCTAAGGAACGCGGTTCTTATCCTCGGCAGGATAAGGGACCAGAGGGCCTTTCCCTTCATCCTCGCGCAGTTCGACCACGAGAAGGCGCAGGTGCGCAAGGAGGCGATTCGCGCCATGTCCTATATGGGAGCGCGGGGCAGGGCGGCCCTTTTTCAGTTCACTGAAGACACTCTCAAACCAGCGGAAGAACGGCAATTGGCCCGAAACGTGGCCGAGAGGATGGGTTAGCGGTGGCTTCGGAAGCCGAAAAAGCGGTGATAAACCGCTTCACCCTTGAGCTTGGAAGGCTCTATCAGGCGTACAGGATGTACCCGCCCGGGGTTCCGCACGTTCTTATAGCGGCTGAAAAGTGCTCGGAGTGCCTCAGGGAATACGGCAAGCCGATAAGAATCTCCCGCATGGGCGAGGATGTCATCCTCGAAGAAGAGATACTGAGCCCTGTACCCAAGCAGCTTGAGAAAATACTTGAGGCGTTCAATGCTTTCCAGTGGGATTCCGTAAGGTTCGAGCCTGAGATGGGGCAGCGCGGCCTTGTGGAGCTCATGCGACACCTCAAGGAGGGCACCCCCGGCCCCTACCACAATCTGGGGTTCGTTGCAGGCACCATAAACGTCGATTCCGGCGAGGAGGGGCCAAAGACCGGCTACTTCACCCTCACGCCAAAGGTCAGCGACATGATGGAAGACGTCATGAGCGGCCGCAAATCCACCTGGGTTCGGGCAAGGGAGATTACGCGCCTCATCACCAGTCACGTAATGGGGGGACAAAGTCTCTTCGACCCGATAATGGCCCTTAAGGATTACGACGAATACACCTACACCCACGCCCTGAACGTAGCCGCCATATCGATAGCGGTCGCCCGCATGATGGAGCTTCCCGAAACCCTTGTGGATTCCATAGGCATCGGCGCTCTTTGCCATGACGTGGGCAAGCAGAATATTCCCTATGAAATCCTCAGAAAGCCCGGCAGGCTAGACGACGCAGAGCGCGAGATGATGAACCGCCACCCCGTCGACGGAGCCGCCATACTAGTGGGGTTCCACGGCGACGTACCCCCAATAGTGCCGGTCATAGCTTTCCAGCACCACCTGCGCATCGACGGCAGCGGCTACCCGCAGATGCCTGTCCATGCGACCCCCCATCCCGCGCCCATGCTGGTGGCGGTGGCCGACACCTTCGACGCCGTCAGGACGGTCAGGCCCTACCAGCCAAGCGCCTACACTCCGGCGGGAGGAATGTCGATACTGGTAAAGGAGGCAAGGGCGAACCGCCTCCACCCGGTTTTCGTCTCAATACTCGCCCGACTCTCCGGCACTCTCACCCCGGGCAGGCACGTCAAGCTCTCCGACGGCACCGAGGCGGTCATACTCACCGAGGGAGAGTTCGATTCCCTCCAGCCGCTCGTCGAGGTGGTCGGCGGAGGCGAGATAATGGACCTTTCAATGCCCAAAACACCTGATATTGCCAGCGTAGAAGACACGATTGACGAATAGATTTTTTTCGCGCCCGTTGGAGCGGTTGACTTTACAAGGAGGCGAGAGTGATGGCGAGTGAACCAAAAAAAGGGGGGTTGCTGGCTTTTTTCGGGATGGAGAGCTTTTCCAGCTGCTGCGAAACCTTCTCCTGCCTTTTGCCGATGGTGGCCCTCTCCATCGTCGCCCTGGCCCTACTCTCATACCTTTTCACGCTAACCGGCCTCGTGGAGCTTTCAATCTCCAAGTTCGCGCTGGCGATAGGAATATCGGTGATAATAAGTTTTTTCACCCTCGCGCGCCTTCGCAAAATGAGCATCTCCTCCGGCGAATGCGAGGATGAAGAGACAACCCAAAGCAAATGATGGGGGAAAATATGGAAATACGCGAAGAACTCGACATCCTCATACGCTCCCGCCAGCCGGTCATCTCTCTCGTGACCGGCGAAGAGGCCCGCGCCCGCGACCTGGTCAAGCTCGTGGCGCAGGACCTTGGCAAGCGCGACCTCTTTTTGTGGAACTCGGTTATGGGTTTTCGGCGCGAGGGCGAAGGCTCCAACCCCCTTGAGGAGGGGCGCATGGACCCCCTTACCGCCCTCCAGCGCATCGAGGCGTTCAAGGGCGAGGGGATATTCCTCATCCTGGACTTCCACCCCTACTTCGAGGAGCCGGTGGTCGTCCGCATGATACGAAACCTCATCTACTCCCTCAAGAGCAGCAAAAAAACCCTAATAATGCTCTCGCCTTTCTTCAAACTTCCAGCCGAGATACGCGACGACGTGCCTCAGGTCTTCATGCCCCTGCCCGATTACGACACCCTCTCCGCCCTCCTTCACAACCTTTGCGAATCGCGGGGAGTCAAGGTCGATCTCAACAAGGAATCGGAAGAGAAGCTGGTGAAGTCGGCCCTTGGCCTCACCGAGAATCAGGCTCGCGGCGTCTTCCTCAAATCGGTGCTAAAGCACGAGGTCATAAACCAGTCGGCGATACAGCTCGTCCTCTCGGAAAAGCAAAAAATCATCAAAAAAGACGAAGTTTTGGAATTTTTCCCGACCAGGGAGAAAATCGGCGACATAGGCGGGCTCGACAACCTCAAGGAATGGCTCAAAAAACGCGACAAGGCCTTCTCAAGCCGCGCCAAGGAGTACGGCCTGCCCGACCCCAAGGGAATACTGATAATAGGCGTGCAGGGAACCGGCAAAAGCCTCACCGCCAAAGCCACCTCCGCCCTCTGGCGGCTCCCTCTCCTTCGCATGGACCTTGGCAAGGTCTTCGGTAGCCTCGTGGGCGAATCGGAAGAGCGTATAAGAAAGGCGCTGGTGCTGGCCGAGGCCATCTCCCCCTGCATTTTGTGGATAGACGAGATTGAAAAGGCCTTCTCAAGCGTCGTCAGCGCAGGCGACTCCGGCACTTCGGCCCGCGTCTTCGGCACTTTCCTAACCTGGATGCAGGAGAAGAGCAAGCCCGTCTTCGTAATCGCCACCGGCAACGACATCGCCAACCTCCCGCCCGAGCTGATGCGCAAGGGGCGCTTCGACGAGATTTTCTTCGTCGACCTGCCGAACTACGAGGAGCGCGTCGAGATTTTCCGCGTACACCTCTCCAAGGTTCGCCCCGTCGTCAGAAACTTCGACATACCCAAGCTCGCGGGCGCCACCAGCGGCTTTTCCGGCGCGGAGATAGAGCAGGCGATAATCAACGCCATGTACAACGCCTTCGACGATAACGAGCGCGAATTTTCCAGCGAAGACATCTGCACGGGCGTTAAAGAAGTAATACCGATCTCCAAGCTGATGCACGAGAGGATAGAGAAATTGCGCGACTGGGCCTCGGAGCGCACGCGCCGCGCCAACAAGGACAACCGCTAGGGAGGTTGAAAGATGTCGCACTTCACCAAGGTCAAGACAAAGATAGTGGACATGCTATACCTCAAAAGGGCGCTGGACGACCTCAACCTTGGCTACACCGAGGGAAAGGTGAAGATTCGCGGCTACATGGGAAAGCGCATGGAGGTCGATCTTCGGGTCTCCACCCCCGACGGCTACGACATAGGCTTTAAAAAGAGCGGCGACACCTACGAGGTGGTCGCGGACTGGGACATGCTCAAATCCGTCTCCCAGGAGGCCTTCGTGGCCGAGGTGACGCGCCGCTACGCCGCCGAGGTCGTCAAAGACCAGCTGAAAATAGACAATTTCAGCCTCGTGGAAGAGAAGCGCCAGGGCAACGAGATTACCCTCACCATGAGGAGGATGTGAGTTGGAAGAGATAAAAGTGACGATAGACGAGCAGGGGAACGTCAAGATAACGGTTTTCGGCGCTTCCGGCCCCTCCTGCGTCAAGCTCACCTCCGAAATGGAGAGGCTTTTGGGCGGAGAGGTTGAGCGAGAGTTCACCTCCGAGTACTACCAGCAGGAAAAGACCGTCGGGACAACCATAAAAGACAAGGTTTGATCCCGCGATGGAGGATCCCGCCAACCGACCGCCGGGCGATTTGCTGGAGGAGCTTTTAAAGCGCGGCCCAGCCAATTTCCCCCTTTACGCCAGGCGCTACGTCGCCTGCCAGACGGCCAACCGCGCCGCCATACTTCTCGGCGGGCTAGCTTTCGGCCAGGCTGTGCTCGAACCCCTGGCCGAATGGGCGACGCGCCCCGATTCCGCCGAAAAATGGGCCCTGATGACGGGGCTGGCGGCGATGGGACATCCGGAGACGGAGGGGTATTTCCTCCGTTACCTGCGCGAGGGAAGGCCCGAGCGGCAGACGGTCGTGGCCCTTGAATCGCTGGCGCTGATAAAGAGCGTCAAGGCCAGGGAATTTTGCCTGAAATTCCTTGACGAGCCTTTTTTGATGGCCGCCGCCGCCAACGCCCTCGTAGCCCTCGACCCGCAGGCGGCCGGAGAAGCCCTTTTGCCCCACACCGAGAGGTGGGAGGCGGTTGACGCCCTCTCCCGCACCGGCTTTAAGGGGGCAAGACCGCTTTTCCTGCGACTTCTCGGCTCAGGCGAGCCGATGGATGTAGCCGCCGTCCACGGTCTGGCGAAAATCGGCGAAACCGAAGACGCCGAGCGACTGGCCCTTCTCATCTCCTCCAAAAACCCCGACCTCTCCCGCGCCGCCTTCGAGGGCTACGCCGGCATGGGCGCGCCGCTGGGGCCCGAGCCTCTTTTAAAGGCCGCCCGCGCGGGGCTCAAACCCTGGATGGCCGAGGGGCTCGGCGCTTGCGGAGGCGCGGAGGGCTTCGAGCTTCTTCTGGATTCGGTCGATTTCGCACCCTCCAAATCGCTACTTAAAAAAATGATCTTCTGGAAGGAGGAAGCGAAGGCCGACCCGACGAAAATCTACGAGGCGCTAAGGGGGGCCGAGGGCGAAAAGACGCTGGCAAGGATTCTGGGCAAGGTGAAATCCGCCCCTGGCAGCCACGAACTGCGCCCGCTTCTGAAGATAAAGGCGCTCTATTCGCAAAAATCCGCCGAGAACGACCTTCTGGAACTCTTCAAGGGGCAGGACGCCGCAATCTCCTACCTTGTCGCCGACGGCTGGCTCGACAACCCCTCCCGCGAGTTCCTGATAGCCGCCGCAAGGGTCCTTCGAAAGCCCGGCTTCACCGAGATGGACAGCCTAAGCGCCATAATGGACCCCCAGCACCTCATTGAATCGCGCTCGCGCGAGATAAACCCCTGTCTTTTGGTCGGCAGTTTCCTCGATAGCGGGTTCATCGACCTTTTTGCCTTCGTCTCTACCCTTAGAAGCCGTTTTTCCGCCAAGAAATTCCCCGCCGCGCCCTCGCCGTCGGCCCGCTTCGGCTCTATGTCGGAGGGAGGTTTCGCCCCCTTCATCGAGGCTGTGGCGGCGGCCAACACCGCACTTCGCGAGGAGCTTTCCAGAATATGGGAGGTCCTTTTGGACGCCACGGACGAGGGATCGCCGGTCTTCGAGATTTTCTGGGCGGAGACGGGCCTTCACCGAGGCGGACTGCAAAGGATGATCTTGCGAAGGCTTCCAGCCGCCGTCGAGGCTTGGACCGATGGCCGCGACGACAAGTTCCTGGGCGAGTTGGACGCCGTGGAATCGACCATTCCCCGTGACGGACCGCTGGCTGCAAGGGTGCTAGAGGTTTTTCGCGGAGCCAGGATGAAACTCAAGCGCGAGTGCAAGGACATGGTCGTCTGGATGGAGGGCGGCCAGCGCGGCGATATCGTCCTCATTGAAAAGCTGTGAACCGCGAGAGGTGAAAAGTGAACATCACCATTGACCTTGGCAATTACAACACCATCATCACCTATGACGAAGCCGGTCTTCCGGCCTCAGAGGTGCTGAAGGGCGCCGCGCGCAACATGCCGGTGGGCGAGAGGGCCATTCTGGTCCCATCCGTCATCAATCTGGAGGGGGGGCGCGTCGCCATCGGCAAGGAAGTCACCCGCGCAGGCCTTTACGGCAAAGACTCCACCTTCCGCGACCTCCGCGATTACATACTCCACTCGACCCCCATGGGCCTTCTGGTGGACGGCAGGCGCGTTTCCCACAAGGAGGCCGCCTCCATCTTCCTCAACGAGATAGTAAGGAGAATGCGCGACCAGACTAGCCGCCAGATAGATGTCTCCCTCATTCACCCCACCTACGAGGGCGAAGATTTCGTCAACTGGGTCAAAAGCGTCTCTTTGTCGGAGGCTCGCTCCGTCACCCTGGTCGACGAGGATACGGCGGTGGCTCTTGGTTACGGGGTCAACCTTTTCAAGGACGACACCATCGTCTTTTTCGATTTCGGCTTCTCGTCGATTCGGGCGCGGCTGGTGAAATTCAACTGGCTGGGCCGCGAATCTTACACCTTGCCGTTGGTAAAGGCCTCGGCGATGTACCCTGTAGGGTCGGCGGACATCAAGCAGCGCATCATCCGCCAGCTAGAGTTTCAGGGCTACTCCCATGATGAGAAGACGGGGCGCAGACACGTCCTTCACGAGTCCTCCTTTTCCACCGAGGAGTTCATAGCCTATGCCGAGCGCGAGGATTTGGGCGCGCTGGTGGACAACGTGGTGGAGCGGCTGTGGGAGGAGGCCGAGGCGAGGGGAATCGACAAAAGCATAGTCAAAAAGGTCTGCCTCATCGGCGGGGCTACGCGCATTCCCTCGGTTAAGGCCGCCCTTAAGCGGCATTTCGGCGAAAAACTTCTCGGCGACATGCCGGAGACCTCGGCGGGGCTCGGCGGAATAACCTTTTTGGGTGACCGCCCCACCGACGACATGATACGTAGCGGCTATTCCATGCGCGTGCGCGATCCCGTAACCGGCCAGTACCACTTTCCCCTGGTGGTCGAGCGCTTCACCCGCTTCCCCACCAAGAACCCCACCGCCCGCTATATCGTAAACACCTTTTACGACGGCCAGTACGAGCTTCACCTTGAGCTTTTCAAGACCGGGAAGGCTGTGGAGCACCTGGGGAGCCGCGAGATTATAATAGACGAGGCAGGAAAGATAAGTTTCGTCACTTCAAAGACGGAAGATGTGCAGGAGCCCGTCGGCGAGCCCTTCACCATACCCGTTTCGCCCGCCGGAAGGGTTGGCGAGCGCCGCATTTTGCTGGAATTTCGCGTGGACAACCAAAAAAGGCTCACCTGCACCGCCAAGGACCTTAGAGAGGACAAGATACTGTGGGACGAAAAGCCGCTGATGATATTGGCCTGATGAAGGATGAGCGCCTCGACCCGTGGCGCGTCGCAAAACTACGGATTGTCACGGGGGTTCCGGGCCTTCTCATCTGCCTTCTTGCTCCGGTGCTGATTTACAAAAAGGTCGGCCTGCCGCTTGAGGGCGCTCCCTTCTGGCTTTTTTACGGGGTTGTGCTTTCGATTTTCGCCGGTTATTTCGCCTGGGTTGTTTACGTGGCATGGCGCGACAAGCGGGCGATGGACAATCCGCCGCCCCCCGACGCCGAGGACGATTTTTATGAGGAGCCCCAGAGCGGCGAATCGCCGGAAGAGATCGACGACGGCAGCGAGTAGTTTTTAAAGGAGGATTTCATGTTCGGCAAATTGGAGCTTGCGATAACCGGTTTTGGCGTGGAAATGACCAGAACAGGGGTTGTCGCGTAGGTAAAT
>SRXB01000630.1 GCA_009724975.1 bacterium
AGAGCAAAATTCGCTAAGGCGGCCCAAAAGGGCGAGGTTTCCTTCTACCGATTTGCCGAAGCCGATGCCCGGGTCGATTATTATCCTGCCGCGCTCCACCCCGGCCTCGACGGCTTTCTGGACGCTATTAGCAAGAAGGCCGTAGACCTCTCCCACGAGGTCTTCGTAAGCGGTGTCGCTCTGCATGCTCCTAGGGGTTCCGCGCATGTGCATTACGATGAGGCCAGCGCCGGTGGCGGCGGCGACCGCGCCCATATTCTCGTCCAGCCCAAGGCCGCTGACGTCGTTTATTATCGAGGCCCCCGCCTCCATCGCCCTTTTGGCGACCCCCGACTTGTAGGTGTCGATGGAGATTGGCACCTTCACCTCTCCGGCGAGCTTTTCGATGAGTGGAATTACCCTCTTGAGCTCTTCCTCCTCGCCCACCTGGGCTGCGCCCGGGCGGGTCGATTCGCCGCCTATGTCGAGGATGTCGGCCCCCTCCTCCACCATACGGCGGGCGCGTTCAAGGGCGCTTTCGAGGGCAAAATGGTCGGAGCCGTCGGAGAAGGAGTCCGGC
>SRXB01000631.1 GCA_009724975.1 bacterium
AGATGGTTCCACCACCCGCTTTTTAGGCGCGACATAACCGGCATGACCGGCGACGACAGGCCAAGCGGAACCACCTGCATGACCCCCGACGACCCGATGATGCGCTTTTTCAGCACCGAATACCTGCAGGAGGCGCTGGCGCGCTACAGGCCAGCGCTGATAGAGCCGGATATGCTGGACGTAAACCTTCCGCCCGGCTGGGACCGCATCGTGATGGACTATCTTTTCCGAAATAAGGACAGCTACGTAAAATTCGATTCCGAAATCGTCGGCGGAGTCCAGTTTTACATACGCAAAGACCTCCTGGGCCGGTAGACGCGACCGGCGGCGCGGCCAATGCATAAAAACATCCGCCCCGCGAAGAAAAACAGGCCGGATTTCATTGTGGAAGCAACCCACGGCCTTGAAGGCCAGCCCTTGAATCGCCAGGTGATCCATTGCGTCAGGCTCGAACATGACTTTTAAAAAATCCCTTGCCCTCGCCCTGGGCGCCTTCAAGTGGCTTGTCTTCTTCGCCCTGGTCGGAGTCATCGCGAGCGCCGTATACATGCGGCTTACC
>SRXB01000322.1 GCA_009724975.1 bacterium
TCATGAAAGGGACCTTATCGCCCTTCGCGAAGGCCCCCAGATATACGAATTCGCCTTCGCCACGCCGGACGGAGAAGAAAAATTCATCGAGATGCGCAAATTCCCGATTTTCGTGGATGGCGAAGCGATGTACGTGGGCACCGTAGCGATGGACGTGACGCAGAGGAAGCGAACCGAGGCCGAGCGTCTGGACATGGAGCGCAGAGTCCTGCAAAGCCAGAAAATGGAGAGCCTGGGCATACTAGCCGGCGGTATCGCACACGACTTCAACAACATACTCCTCGGCGTCATCGGCAACATCGAACTTGCGGCCATGAAATCAGGTGCCGATTCCCCTGTAAGAAACCACCTTGAACAGGCCGACAAAGCAGCCCATCGCGCCGCCGAGCTGGCGAACCAAATGCTTGCTTACTCGGGCAAGGGGCGGTTCGTGGTGGAAAAGGTAAATCTCTCCGGCCTTGTCGAAGAGCTTTTGCCGCTTATGCACTCGGTCATATCAAAAAAAGCCGCCATAAATTTGCGCCTTGACAAAGAGTTGCCGCTGGTGGAAGCCGATGTCACGCAAATGCGGCAGGTTGTGATGAACCTTGTCACGAACGCTTCAGACTCGCTTATGGAAAAAAGCGGCGCGATTACCATAAAAACAGCGATCGCGGACGATGGCGAGCCTGGATTCCCCGGGTTGGGCGGCGCGCAAAAAAAAGCGGGCGAATATATCGTACTTACCGTGGCCGACGACGGTTGCGGCATGGACGAAGCCACCCTATCCAAGATTTTCGACCCCTTCTTCACCACCAAAGACAAAGGAAGGGGGCTGGGGCTGGCTTCCGTCACGGGAATAATCAAAGGCCACTCCGGTAAAATTTCCATTGAAAGCGCGCCGGAAAAGGGGACTACCTTCAGGATATTGCTTCCGGTCACCCAGCCGGATTCAACAAAAGAACTTTCGGAGATACAGTACGTGGACGTTGGGGTGCCGGAAGACGGAGCAGGAAGCAAAACCCTGCTGCTCATAGACGACGAGCCCTCAGTCCGCATGGTGGGCAAAGAGATGCTGGAGTCGGCGGGTTACAAAGTGCTCGCCGCCGCCGACGGAGTCGAGGGATTGGATATTTTTGCCACCCACAAGAATGAAATATCCCTGGTCATTCTCGACATGACAATGCCCCGCATGGATGGGGCCGAAACACTCAGGAGGATAAAGGCGATTGCTCCCAAAGTGCCGGTTCTCCTCTCAAGCGGCTTTAGCGAAGAGAACATCTCCGGCTACGAAGGGGAAATCCGCCCCGCCGGCTTCGTGAAAAAACCCTATAGAATGAAAACCTTTCTTGACGCCATATCCAAAGCCCTCTACGGCGAGGCGGGGGGCGCTTGACCTTCGCCGATGGGCATAAAAGACTTTACCTGGCGTGCGCCGCGGCCCTTGGCGCGGCGGCTCTTTACCTTCCCGCGGCATCTTTTGATTTCATTTCCCTTGACGACCATTCCCAGATAGCGGCAAATCCCGCTCTTTATTCCGGCTCCTGGGCGGAGCGGATTTCATGGGCTCTGGCCCCGCCGCCCGAGTTTTTTTACCACCCCCTGACCTGGCTCTCCTTTATGGCCGACGCCGCGCTCCACGGGACGGACGGCGGCGGGTTTCACCTGACCAACCTCCTTTTGTACGGCCTTTATTGCGCCCTGGTTTTCTTGTTTTTTGAAAAAACTACCGGCTCGAAGGCGGCAAGCCTCGCCGCGACTCTCCTCTACGCCCTCCACCCGATGAGGGTGGAATCGGTGGCGTGGGTGATAGAGCGCAAAGATATCCTTTCGGGGATTTTCTTCGTCATTTCCCTTATTTTTTACGAGCGCTACGCCCGCAGGGGTGGGGCGGTCCCCTATCTGTCCGCACTCGCCGCCATGTGCCTTGGGTTTTTATCCAAGCCGATAGTGGTCACTCTGCCGATACTCCTCATGCTCCTCGACTGGCAACCTCTTGGCCGTTTTCGGGAAAAGGGATTAACCGGCTTTTTAAAAAAATCCATCCCCGAGAAACTCCCATTCTTCGCCGTATCCCTGGCCGGCTCACTCTACACGATGACCAGAATGGAAGGGATAATCAGGCCCGCGGCCTTTGCCTTCCGGCTGGAATCGAGCGCGCTGGCGCATTTCACATTGCTTAAAAACACCCTATTCCCCTTCAATCTGGCGCTTTTGGACCGAAGCCAGCAGGAGCCGCTGGTAAGCCTTGGGGCATCGGTCGCGGCTGGGGCGGCGCTGGCGGCGGTTACGGCGGGAGTAATTATTGCCCGCCGCAAACACCCCATGCTCCTTTTAGGCTGGGCGTGGGTTCTGGTGGGCCTCTTTCCCGTCAACGGCCTTCTTGCCACGGGCAACGGCCTTTGGTCGGACAAGGACACTTTTCTCCCCCACCTCGGCCTCGCCCTTGCGCTCGTTCCCGCGCTCGGCGGGCTTTGGG
>SRXB01000323.1 GCA_009724975.1 bacterium
ATCAGGAAAAGTAGCTTTTTTAAAAGAATCTTCATCGCCGCCTCGCTTCGCCCGCACCCGGACGAGTGAAAGTTTCTCTCCTTGATTTTCTTGTATCAAGATTTTCGCCAAACGCAATGCAAAAGGAGGTTTTTGGCCTCGCCGGACAAAAAGCAGAAATAAGGGAGGGCGGCAGGCCCCAGCCATGCCGCCCTCCGGGCAAGGGATGCTCTTTGGGTTTATTCGATCGTCATTATGAAGCATCCGCCTCCGCCGCTTCCTCCGCTTCTGGGTGCGCGAGCGTCGTCACTGGAGGTGCGCGGGGTCGGGGTGCGGGTGCAGAGCATCCCGTTATTGTAGGCGTCCAAGGTCGCGGCTAGAGACTGCGCGAGCTTGTAGTCCGCAGTGTTGGATTTCACAAGGTAGCTGCCGGTGCCGTTGAAGCCCAGCCTTATAAGCAGTGCCTGCGCGTCTGCGGCCGCCTGGGTGGCCTGCGGGCAGCTTCCCGCGCCAGCCGCGAAGTTGAGTTGCGCGGCCATGAGGTGGGTGGCGAGGTTGAAGGCGGCGTCGGAGGCCTTTTTCTTGTCGGACACGACGTCGCGCTTGTCGAGTACGGCGCGCCCCTCGGAGCAGGTGTCGATTACGAAGGAGCCCCAGGTTATCGGCAGGAGGTCGTCAAGGAGGTACCAGCCCGCCTCCACTCCGCCGTTCTTGGCGGCGGCGGCGACCTGGTTGCCGCCCGAGCAGGTGGACCAGTTCTTCCAGTAGCCCGGGGTGCGGGTCTGTCGGCCATGCTCGCTGTTGTTGACCTCGAAGTAGGCGGTGGATCCGCCGGTGAGCGGGAAGGGGGTTCCCGCGCCCACGTCTACGCAGCGGTTGCCGAGGTCTTCGGGCGGCACGCTAAGGGCGTTGGGGTTGAAGGCGGTCATTGCGGTTTCGACGGCGCCGTCGTAGTTGGCGTCGGCCATCCAGTCGCTCGTCCACCCGGCGGGAGCGCCAATTTCGCAAACGGTGTAGGTGGCCAGCGGGTTGAGGCTGATGCCGTTGAATTCGAGTATGCCGTCGATGTCGCCGCCGGTGGAGGAGGAGGTTAGCGCCGATCCGAGGAAGGCCGGAGGATTGCCCTGCTGCGGCCCCGCGTAGAGCGAGAAGGTCCAGTAGACCAGCGGGTTAACCGCCCCATTGGTGGTTTTCTTCAGGTTGATGCGGCTCGCTATCGGGCATACTCCGGTGGCCTTTTTTTCATAGGAGTTGGAGAGGGCGTATCGCGCCGGAAGGGTGGCGTTCACCGTGATTGTGTTGGATTTGGTTTCGATGCCGTTGAAGGGACCCACTAACGTTGCCGTGTAGGAGAGGCTTGCCCCCTCTGCCACGGTGAAGGGCGTTCCGGCGGCTATTAGGCTGTGCGAGCCGAAATTCTGGGTGAGGTCTTCACTGGCCGCCATTACGAGGTCGATGTCGCCGGTGTTGGCGATGGTCACGTTGTAGTTGGCGGGCCCGGCTTGCGGGGTGAGCGTGTCGGCGCAGGCCTTGGCCAGCGTGAAGGCCGGATGCACCAGCGTAGCAGTGTGGCCGTCGCTGTCGGTGACGTTTTTGGCAAAGCCGGTGACTCCGTAGGAGACGGCGACGGTGTTGGTAAGCGTGGCTCCCTTTGCGCCGCTGTCGTCGGAGGGCTGCACAACGTAATCATAGGTGAGGGAGCAGCTCTGGCCCGGGGCGAGGTTTGCGCACTCGCTTGGGGGAACGATTGCGCTTACCAGCGAATCGCTGATGTAATTGAGCGCAAGGGTTGGCGTGTCGGCGGAGGAGGTGTTGGTTATCGTAACCGAGTAAGCGATGGTGTCGCCGACCTTGGAATAGGCGTCGCCGGTTTTCTGCACGTCTACCGAGGGCTGGAAGAGGTTGACGGAATGGCTGTCGCTGGCCGTCAGCACGTTGGGGAAACCGGCGGGGCTGCAGGTGACGGTTGCCGTGTTGACCAGCGGGTCGGGGTCAAGCGCCGCTACGGCCCTTGAGATGCTGTAAAGGCGGCTTTCGCCGGAGGCAAGGGAGACGCCGGTGGCTACCGCGCCGGTGAGGGAATCCGTGACTGTGCATACGAGGTTGGGTGAATCGGCGGAACTTTGGTTGGTGACGGTTATCTCGTAGGGTATGACCTCGCCTACGGTCGAGAGGGTTGCGCCCGTTTTTTCAATGGCTATGGCGGGCTGGAAGAGGTTTATGGAATGGCTGTCGCTGGCCGAGGCCACCACCGGACCCATCGCGGCGTAGGCGCAGGCCACATCCGCCGTGTTGACGAAGGGATCCGAGGCTTCGGAGGGTATGACGAAGTCGTTGAGGGCGATGTAATGCACGCCGCCCGCCGGAAGGGCGAAGCTCTGTGAGAGCCCCACGGCGGCGTCGGTGACGGTGCAGTAAAGAGGCGGGCTCATCGGCCCGACCTCGCTTGTGTTGGT
>SRXB01000632.1 GCA_009724975.1 bacterium
TCCTCGGTGGAGAAGTCCCCTTCCGAGGAGGTCAGCTCCGAGGAGCAGCGGCAGTGGACGCAGCGCAGGTTGCACCTTTGGGTCGATTCCCACGCTATCCATTTAGGGATGAATTCCTGTTCCATGATAACCTTCCGCGCTTTATTTAAGCGTTTTTGCCTTCAAAATGCTTTTCAAGAGCCTCTACCACCCCCTTTACGGTGTACTCCGCTCCCATCGCGGCCACCGGCAGGCCGAGTTCCCTCGCCTTCTTCTCGGTGGATGGGCCTATGACGACGCAGGGGGCGAGGTCGAGCGGGATTTTCTCCTCGGCGAGGAGTTTGGCGTAATTGGAGGCCGCCGAGGGCGAGCAGAGGGTCACCGCGTCTATTTTGCGGTTGCGGACGACCTGCAGCGCCAGCGGGTGGGGCTCGGGCATGTGGTTTTCGTAGATGGCGACGGTCTCAACCCGCGCGCCCAGCTTTTCCAGCTCCTCGGGTATCAGCTCCCTCGCCTCTTTTGCCCTGGGGATGAGAACCGTGAGGCCCTTGAGGTTGCCGAATTTCTTGAATTCC
>SRXB01000324.1 GCA_009724975.1 bacterium
GCTGGCGTCTTTGTCCACCGCAAAGCCTCGCAAGGTTAAAGTAAGCCAATTTGAAAGATTAGCACACGCCGAGGGTTTATATCAACGCGCGGCTTTGGGTTCGGCATCGGTTCCGCCGAATTCAGCTAAAATATATCCCACTTCGCCGGTAGTGAAAATGGAGGCGCCCTGCTCGCCAGCAATTCCCCGAAGCTCCGCGCAGGGCGACTTGCCTCCATTTTGGGACGAAACGAGTATTTTCCGCGGACGGACCTTTTCCCAGAAAGCGCGCAAAAAGGCGTCCGGCAGACCGTGGTGAGGCGCGGTCGCGGCCAAAAAATCGCCTTCCGGCAAAAGACTCAAAATATTCTCCTGCCCCCTACTCTCCACATCGCCGCTTACCAGCACCGCCTCGCCGCCGCTTTCGGCAACCACCATCAGGCTCTTGTCGTTTTCGCCGGGCCCGGGTGAAGAGAAAATCGAGATGCCTGGGCATTCCGGCAACTCATAAGCGCCAGGCCCTACCCATCTGACCGGGACACCCCCCTCGCTTGCCGCCAGCAAAAGAGGCCCGTACCGCTCATCTCCCTTGAAGGATTCCGGAAGGACCAAAAGTTTCGGCCCAACCTCGCGGATAACCGAGACAAGCCCCAGCAAGTGGTCCGGATGGGGGTGGCTCGATACCGCCAGATCAGGCCTTTCGCATCCCAGGGCCTTTAGGGCGGGCGTTATCTGGTTTTTGCCGATGTCATAAGAGGAGGAGGGGAAGCCGCCGCCATCCACAAGGACCCAGAACGGCGCATTAAACCCTTTTCTGGGCAGGGAAAGGGCCGCGCTCTGTCCGTTGCCCACGTCGAAAAGGTAAAGGCGGGCGCTCGACCGGGCCGCAAGGAGGGTCCATTTGAAGGCAGGGGGGCCAAAAATCAGCGTCGCAGCCAAAACCGCTGACCAAAGCGCGCGCCTAAGCGATTTATCTCCCCCTTTTTTAAATATGACGATGGAGTAGGCCAGAACCACTCCCCCGACGATGGCGGCCAGACCCGTGAAGGGACCTGAAATGAAAACAGCTTTCGGAGAAAGAAATTTTTGCGCTTTAAGCAAAATTTCCAACCCCATTCCGGCTCCCTTCCAGCAAAGAGCCGCGCCCGTGGGCCAGAGGGGATGCAAAAACGCTCCGGCGACTCCGAGTGGCAGCGAAACCGCGCCCACGAGAGGGACCCCGACGGGATTGGCCATAAGCCCCATAAGGCTCGCTCCCCCGAAATAATAAGCGCTTACCGGCATGGTGGCCACCGTGGCGCAAAAGCTCGTCTTTAGTATTGCCAGGGCTTTTTCCCAAAGAGCCTTCGCGAATCCGCCTCCGGCGAGCCTTTTGATTTTTTGTTCCGGCTCCGCCTCCCGCTTGGTTTTAAAAAGCGCCGGAGAGAGCCAAAAAATTCCCGCGAGCGCGAAAGCCGAAAGATGAAGCCCGGGGTCGAAGAGCATGCGTGGATCATAGAGGCCGATTACGAGAATCGCAGAGGCGAGGAGGTTGAAAAAGGAGGTTTTTATTTTCAGGAGCGCTGCTAAAACGAGAAGGAGGGTCATGAAAAGCGCCCTGAGGGTGGCCGCCTGCGCGCCGGTTAGGAGGGCGTAAAATATCAGCAGCGGAACGGCGCCTATTGCCGAAGCCAGTTGAGCCGGAACGCGAAGGGCAAGGTAAGGAATGCGGGACCAGCAAAAAGAAAGGAGCGCTACCGCGCCGAAGGCGACTATTCCAAGGTGAAAGCCGGATACGGCCAGCAGGTGGGTGGTGCCGCAGCGCCTGAACTCGTCGATGGTAACCTGCGAAACGCCGGAATAATCTCCAAGCACAAGGGCACGCAGCACCGCCCCCGCCTCGCCGCCCGCCGCCGTTTCCATCGCCGCGCCGAGTTCCTTTCTGGACTTTTTTAAAAAACCCTCATCAAGGGGTTCGGCGAAAAAAACCTCGCCCGGGTATTTCGCCGCGCTTCTGGCGACTATTCCCTGCCGCATATAGTAAAAAGGCTTTAGCTCGCCACCCGGATTCTTGAGCCCGATCGGGTCGAATAGCGAGCCGCGCCAGAAAACGGCGTCGCCCTCAAGCGGCAGGGGGGAAACGCCGCCGTCCACAGAAAGGATGAGTTTGCCCGCCATCGGTTCAAAAGCGCCATCGGGCTCGGGAGGAGCCCTCCCCTTCAGGTTAACCTCCAGGGAAAGCCCGCCCGCGTAGGGGCGCGGAGCGCGGGTCACAACCCCCCAAAACCGCCACTCCCCCTCACCATGCGCGATTTCGCCAAAACCCTGCGGAACGGACGCCGCTCCCGCCCAGAGAAGCAGGGCAAATGCCAAAAGCGCAGTCAATCTCTCTTTTGGGGATTTAAGGGAAAAGAAAGCCAGCGCAACCGCGCACAACAGGGCCGACGCCGAAAGCCAAAAGCTAAAAGGCGCAA
>SRXB01000050.1 GCA_009724975.1 bacterium
ACGCCCAGTGGAACGTAAACGCCGGCGTCCTGCGCTTTTTGATACACCTTGTGCAGTGGTGCGGCTTTTACTGGACCCTCTTCCTTATTATCAACATAGCAAGGCAAAAGAAAGGGTTCCTCTTCGCTTTTCTGCTGCACTCCACAGCCGCGCTTCTTATTACACTTTTCTTCATAGCGGCGCTGGACTTCCACTTCTTCAAAATCCCGTACTTCTAAGCCGGTTTTTAGGCCATCCTCAACCTTTGTCGGATTGGTAGGGCAGGTCGCAGGCAGGCGCGGCAAGGGCCTCCTTCTTAAGTTCGCGGTCGCGGACCTCCTCAAGGTCGAGGCTCAGGAAATAAGCCTCCTCGCTGGCGTCGTAGCGCGAAGCGAAGCCGAACGCCAAAAAGAGGTGGAGCATTTTGCGGTTCGAGGGAAGGACGTAGCCGGTAAGTCCGGTAAGGCCGCGCTTCTTGCCCGCCTCCACCAGCATTCCCAGAAGTTTTCTGCCGACCCCCATGCCCTGCCAGTCGTCGCGCAGGCTCACCGATATTTCGCCGGTGTTGTTGGAGGGATTCAGGCCGTACTGGCCGACACCTACAATCTGGTCCACCTCGGAATCGGCGTTCATCGCCACTATCGTCAGCTTGTTCTCGAAATCCAGGTTTGTCTCTTCCTGCAACCTCTCGTGGGGCATCAGCCGCACGTGCGAGAAGTAGCGCATGTAGATGGTTTCGTCTGAAAGGCTGTAGAAAAAATCCTTCAAAAGGCGCTCGTCGGTCGGCTTTATCGGCCTGAAACTGACCATTCTGCCGTCGAAAATGTCCTTATCCTCCAGATCTTTCGGGTATTCGCTTCTCTTGGGCAATTGCTGGTCCTGATAGACGTATTTAAGGCGCTTCGCTTCGTCCAGCAGCCACTCGCGAAACTTGGGGTGGGCAAGGTTGATAAGCGCGAGCGCCCTTTCGCGTATCGTCATGCCGTGGAGGTCGGCGTAACCCCATTCGGTTACCACATAGCGCACCGAGCCTCGGGTCGTCACAACCCCCGCGCCCTCCTCAAGGAAGGGGACTATCGTTGATTTCTCGCCGCTTTTGGCGGTGGAGGCTATGGCTATTATCGCCTTGCCACCCTTTGAGCGCGAAGCGCCGCGCACGAAATCCACCTGGCCGCCGATGCCGCTGTGAAAGAGGTGGCCTATCGAATCGGAGCAGACCTGGCCGGTGAGGTCTATCTCCACAGCGGTGTTTATGGAAACCATCTTGTCGTTCTGGCGGATGACGAAGGGGTCGTTGGTATATTCGCTGGGGTGGATGGAGATCATCGGGTTATTGTCGATGAAATCGTACAGCCTTTTTGTCCCCATGCAAAATGAGGTTATGGATTTGCCCTTGTGGATGCTCTTTTTGCGGTTTGTGACCACCCCCGCCTCCACCAGGTCCATCATCCAGTCGGAAAACATCTCGGTATGCACCCCAAGGTCGTTCTTGGACATCAGCGAGGGGACGACCGCGTTGGGAATCGCGCCTATCCCTATCTGGATGGTCGAGCCGTCCTCCACGAGCTGGGCGATGATGCGCGCCATGCGCATAGCCGTTTCGTCCGCCGCAGGAGAAGCATATTCAATTAGAGGAGAGGTGTGCTCGACAAAAGCGTCTATCTGGCTGACGTGCAGGAAGGAATAGCCAAGGGTGCGGGGCATATTCTCGTTGACCTCGGCAATGACGTAGCGGGCGCACTCGGCCGCGGCGCGGGTAACGTCCACGCTTATCCCCAGCGAGACGAAGCCGTGCCTGTCGGGCGGGGAAACCTGGACCAGCGCGGCGTCTAGGCGAATCTTGCGGTTCTTGAAGAGGTCGGGAAGCTCCGAGAGGTAAACCGGCGTGTAATCGGCGCGCCCCTCGCGCACCGCCTCGCGGGTGTTGTCGGCGATGAAGAAGGCGTTGTGGCGAAAGAGGGTCGAAAATTTCTTGTCGGCGTAGGGGGCGACCCCTAGAGTGAGTATGTGGAGGATTTCGGCGTCCGCTATCATAGAGCCGTGCTCGATAAGCCCCTCCACCAGGTGCTGGGGTTCGCCGCAGGCGGAGCCGATGAAGATTTTGGCGCCTCGCGGTATCCGCGAAAGGGCGCACTCACGCGAGGTGATTTTTTTCGCGTATTTTTCGCGCCAGTTGGGGTCGATGAGCGAAAGGCTCTCCATATTTTCCCCCTTTTGGGATCTGTCAGAGTGTTTTGAAGTAATCCACCGGCCCCGACCCCTCGCGTATTATCTCAACCTGGTCGTCTACAAGCGAGATTACGGTGGAGGGAAGGCGCGAAAGGGTTCCGCAATCCAAAATAAGGTCGACCCGCGAACCCATCTCCTCCTCAAGCTCGTCGGGGTTGCCGATCGGCTCAAGGCCGGAGAGGTTGGCGCTGGTGGAGATTACCGGGTTTCCCAAAGTCTTTACGAGGTCGTTGCAGACGGGGTGGTCGGGTATGCGTATGCCCACGGTCTTTCTTTTGGTGAGCAAAATCTTCGGGACCTGCCGCGTCGCCTCAAGGATGAAGGTGTAAGGCCCGGGGAGAAATCTTTTGAGGACGCGGTAGGCGAAGTTTGAGACCACGGCGTATTCGCTTATGTGGCTGAGGTCTGCGCAGACGAAGCTCATCGGCTTTTTGGGGTCGCGCCCTTTTATGCGCTCGATGCGTTCTATGCCGCCCTTCTTGGTTATGTCGCAGCCTAGTCCGTAAACGGTATCGGTAGGGTAGATTATAACCCCGCCGCCGCGCATTATTTCAGCCGCCTTGGCAATGAAGCGCCCCTGCGGGTTTACGGGGTGAACCGCAAGTCTTTTAGACATACTTATCCTCTTTTAGTTTCGCTAAAAAGATAGTCCTCAAAGCCTTCTTAGTCAATAACTCTATTATTACATAACTTGACTTGAAAAGCCGCCCCCTTGGCTGTATCCTTTGCTCTCTTTAAAGCCATACGGCGGCTTTTGGCCGCCCCGCATGACCGCCAGCGCGAAAAACCGCCCGGCCCGAATATTTTTAAACCGCGCGGCGGCCTTTGAAAACAATTAAATGGGCCACACGAAGGAAAAAAAGCCATGACCGACGAAACCATCGTCACCCCGACCCAAACCGAGGAGACCGCCGTGGTCGAGCCAGCCGCCGAAGCCGCTAAGGCAGTTGAAACGGCGGAGGCGAAAGCTCCGGCGGAAGAGAGCGCCGAGGATTTCGCCAAAATGCTCGAAGAAAAGGGCGCGAAACCCGAAAAGCCCCCGCGCACCGGCGAAAAGGTGAACTGCGTGGTTGTTGGGGCGAACGACGAGTGGATTTTCGTGAGTTTCGGCGGAAAATCCGAAGGCTCGATAGCCCGCGTTGAATTCGCCGACGCCGGAGCCGAGAGCCGCGATGAGACGGGCCGCCTTCCCCTTCCGCCCGTGGGCGCCGGTCTTGAGGCCTACGTGCTGGCCTTTCGCGATGGAGAAATACACCTCACCACGCGCCTTAGCCGCCGCGAGCAGTCGCGCTCGGCCATCCACGACGCCTTCGTCGCAGGGGTTCCCGTCGAGGGGCGCGTCGCCGGAGTGATAAAGGGAGGATTCGAGGTCCGCGTAAGCGACTTTCGCGCCTTCTGCCCCCTTTCTCAGATAGACCTGCGCTGGCCCAAGGAGCCCGAACTGCATGTCGGGCAGATTTACCCCTTCAAGGTCATCGAATACAAGGACAAGGGCCGCAACATAATCGTCTCTAGAAGGGCCCTTATAGAGGCCGACATGGTCACCCGCCGCGACGAGATCAAAAAGCGCATAGCGGTGGGCGAAGTTGTCACCGGCAGGGTCCGCAACGTCCAGTCCTTCGGCGCGTTCGTCGAGCTTGGCGGCGTTGACGGCCTCATACCCGTCTCCGAGATGGCGTGGGAAAGGGTCGAAGACCCAAAAGCCATCCTAAGCGAAGGGCAAGAGGTGACGGTAAAGGTAATCGGCGTGGATTGGGAGAAGGAGCGCATAAGCCTCTCCATCAAGGCCCTCGCGGGCGATCCCTGGGCCGGAGTGGCCGACCGCTTTCCCGTTGGCTCCAAAGTCAAGGGCAAGGTGGAGCGGATCACAAACTTCGGCGCTTTCATAGCCCTTGAGCCGGGCATCGACGGCATGATTCACGTCTCGGCCCTCGGAGTGGAGCGCCGCGCCAAGCACCCCAAGGACATCCTTTCTGTGGGCGAGGAGGTCGAGGCGCAGGTGGTCGCGGTGGAGCCGGAAAAGCACCGCATCTCCCTTTCCATGGAATACAAATACCTTGAGGGGCTGGGCGCGTTGCCCAGATCCGGCGAGATAATCAGGGGCACGGTGGAGAAGATTGTCGATTTCGGCGTCTTCCTGCGCCTTCCATCAGGTCACCTCGGCCTCATCCCCAACGCCGAGATGAACACCAAAAAAGGAACCGACCACAGCCAGATGCTTCGCCCGGGCGACGAGATGGACGTCAAGGTGCTGGAAATCGAAGATGGCGGCAAGAAGATACGTCTATCGGTTCGGGCGCTCGTGCGCGACCGCGAAAGGCAGGTCCAGAACGAGTACGAGGCTTACAAGGCCAGCGAAAACCAGTCTTTCGGCACCTTCGGCGACCTTTTGAGGGCGAAAAAGGGCTAGCCCGAAGCGCAAGCCGATAACACAAAGCCAAAAAAGCCGCCCTTCGGGGCGGCTTTTTTATTTCGCGGCCGTTAGCGCGGCCATTATCTTCTCCGCAAGGGCCTCGTTTATCCCTTCCACCGTCGAGAGCTCGCCCGCGCCCGCCTCCCGCATCGCCTTAACGCTCTTGAAACGCGCCAGCAGGGCTTTTTTCTTCGCGGGGCCTATTCCGGCCACCGAATCGAGCGCGGAGCGCAGGGTGGAGCTTTTGCGCTTCTTGCGGTGATATTCCACGGCGAAGCGGTGCGCCTCGTCGCGTATCCGCATCAGCAAAAAGAGGGCGGGGGAGTTTTGCGCGAGGACCAGGGGGGCTTTTTTGCCCGGAAAGAAGATGCGCTCGGGTGAGCGGATTCCTTCCGCGCCCTCCAGAAGGCGCGATTTCGCAAGCCCAATGATGGGAATATCGCCTGCGCCGGAGTCGACGAGGGCTTTCAGTGCCGCCTCAAGCTGCTGGGGCCCGCCGTCTATCACGACAAGGTCAGGCCTCTCCCACCCCTCGCCGGAATGAGAGAATCTTCGCCCGATGACCTCCGCCATCATGGCGAAATCGTCCTGCCCCGAGACGTTTTTTATCGAAAAGCGGCGGTAGCGGTCTTTGTCGGGAAAGCCGTCGAGGAATGAAGCCATCGAGGCTACGGGGCTGAAGCTTTGGGTGTTGGAGATGTCGAAACACTCTACGCGGCGGGGGGGCGAGGGGAGGGAAAGGCGGTTTTGCAGCTCGCCGAGTGCCGATTCAAAGCCAACCTTGGATTTTCGACGTTCGTTTATAAGATGCCCTGCGTTTTCATTGGCCATTTTGACGAGGGAGAGAAGCGCGCCGCGCTGGGGCTTGATTATAGAGACTTTTTTGCCGCACTTTTCCGTGAGCCACTCCTGAAGTGGGCCGGTTTCATCGCCAAGGCTTACCGCAACGAGAATCTCCGGCGGGGTTATGCGCTCGCCGCCGTAGTAGCGGCGCAAAAACTCGCCGAAAACCTCGCCGTCTTCCTCTATCACGCCGCGCAGGAAGTACCCGCGGCTGTCGATCACTTTTCCTGCCCGCACCGAAACCACCGCGGCCAGTGCCTCGTCCCCTTCGCGCACCCACCCCACCGCGTCGCGGTCTCCTCCGCCGTGTACGACGACCCCCTGCTTCTGCAAGGTGGCCTCCACCGCCCGCAGGCGGTTTAGCGCGGCGGCGGCGCGTTCGAATTCCTCATTGGCGGCGTAGTCTTCCATCTCTTTTTTAATGCGCTTTGCCAGCTCTTTATTCTTTCCCTTCAAAAAGAGAATCACCTCGTTGATTGTCCTGTGGTAATCAGCCTCGGAGATTAGTTTTTGGCAAGGCGCGGGGCAATTGCGGGTGACGCGGTAGAGGCAGGGGCGTTTTCTTGTGACCAAATCCCTGTCGCTGCAATGTCTTAGGCCAAAAACCTTGTGCAGCAGGTCAACGGTTTCGCGAAGGTCTCCGGCGGAGGAATAAGGGCCGAAATAGAGCGCCCCGTCATTTTTGACGCGGCGCACCATCATCAGGCGGGGGAAGGGGTCTTTTATGGCGATGCGCAGGGAGTAGTAGTTCTTGTCGTCGCGCAGATCGACGTTGAACTTCGGGCGGTGGCGCGTTATGAGGACTTTTTCAAGGAAGAGCGCGGCTTTTTCCGATTCGGTGACGATGAATTCCATCTCGCGGACCCGCTCCATCAAAAGCGGTATCTGCGGCCTGCCGTCGGCGCCCTCGCGAAAATATGTGCGCACGCGGGCTTTAAGGCTAATCGCCTTGCCGACGTACAAAACTTTTCCCGCGCCGTCCTTCATGAGGTAGACGCCGGGTTTTGCCGGAAATTCCAAAGCCTTGGCCTTTAAATCCATGCCATGTATATTAACGCTTCGCGCATTTCAAAATCCACGGGAGGTTTTAATTTGTACGGAGTAGATTCCAACGCGGCCAAGGCGCTCCTGACCCTTCAGGAGGGCGTTTTGCGGGTGCAGAGCACCGTGCGGGGCGCTTTTTACGGCATCCGCCTCGCCGGAAAGCGGCTGGGTGATCTCACGGCCAAGGGCGGGCCGCTTGCGATGGCGGTAAAAACCTCAGCCGAGGAGATGAAAAAGCTCACCCAGTCCCTCGAAAGGCCGGACGAAGACCTCTCCGAGACGGCGGTGCTCGCCTATTACGCTCATTTCGGCGAATTTCTGCACGCGCTTTCCGGCAAGGCGGCGATGCCCGGCCAGCCAGAATCCACGGCCCAGGTCGAGGAGCTTTTGGGGAGGGGAGCGATTTTCAAGAAGGAGGAGGCGCTTTTCTCCCTTTTCCTGGCTCTGGCGGGAGTTGCGGTAAGGGGAGGGACCCTGGACAAGAGGGCGCTCAAGGCCCTTGGCCGCGACGAGGTGGAGCTTAATTTCTCGATGGGCAAGGTTTTGCTCTTCATGGAGGGCGACCGCGTCTCCCTCACCGACAAAAACCTTGAGGCGATGGGCGGTGCGATAATTGAGGCGGCCCAAAAGATACGGGCCAAATACCCGTAGGCAAAAGACTCAGGCCGATACGGGGCGCGAAGTGCCTATGATAAAGAGATACAGGGCGATCAGATAGGTGTAAATGGCCGTGTAAACGACGGGAAGTTGCGGCGAATAGATTGCGAATATTGATATTACGGCCAGCGTGGCCAAATTCAGCAGTTTGCTTTGCGCCTCCCTCCACTTTTTGGAGAGCATGAGGTAGATCATCGGCAAAAGCATGGTGTAATAGTGATACCACGCTATCTTTGAAAAAATCAGAAAACCGGCCATCCCCGCTGCGATAAGCTGCAGATCGAAAAGACCGTCGCCATCTTTCCCTTGCCCGACGCTCATGTTTTTCGAGGCGAGAAGCCAGATCCGAAAGGACGCCAGCGCAAGGCCGATTACCAAGACAGCCCCCGAAAGGTCCGAACCTGTTAGGTTTTTCAAAATCACCGGCAAGGCGAAGTTGAGTGCTTCTATTGAGCCCGCCTCCACCGGAAAAGAAGCCAGCTTAAAGGCCCAATCCTTCCACACCCAAACCGACCCGAAGAAATAACCCCCAAGGCCGATGCCGGCCGCAAGGCCCGCCGCCGCGCCGATACACTCGCCCCTAAGCCTTCTCCAATCCTTGTGCGCGATTCTGGATATAAGCAGAAATAGAGGCACAAGGAAGATATTGGGCTTGATCAGGAGGAGGAAACAAAGCGAAAAACCGGCAAAAAAGTCGCGCCAGCGCATTTTTGAGTTCATCGCGAGCAAAATCGCCATGAGGAGAAACCACTGGACGCTGTTTATGTTGTCGGTGTAAAGATCGCCGGTAAGTGGCTTGAAGACAAGCAACTGGAAGGAAAAAAGTATCAGCGCCTCGTCAGTGCCGTAATCCCAGAAGCGAAAAGACGCGATTGAGACAGCCACCATCATCAGCAGGGAAATAATCTTGAACCAGTAGACGTTCTTTCCATATTCAAGGGTGGTGAAGGCGGAGGTCAGGGCATATAAAAGCGGCGTCTGGGTGTTTTCGGAGGCGGGGCGTCTTGCCGCGCTGGCAGAAGTCGCGCGCTCAATGCCGCTTTCTGGGCTTGAACAATATTCTTTCACCAGATTCTTGCCGTTTTCTGCGTAAATGGCGGGCGATTGAAATTTTTCCGTATATTTCGCGGCGGCCCAATAGGTGTAAAAGTCGCCCAGCGCTGGTATCGTGGTAGTCTCGCGAAAATCCCAGAGCAATTTCGAGGAAACGACCAAAAGCAGTAATGTGAATAAAGAAATTTTCCCCAAACGCAGCATTTCAGAGAGCCTCATTCATCAACGGCGCTTTGGCTTGCCGGTGGTTTTGCCCTTGCCAGAAGAGGTCGAAAAATCCTCTATGGTTTCAATCCCCAGCCTCTCAAGTTCGCGAATCTCGTCGCGAAGGCGCGCCGCCCGCTCGAAATCCAGCTCCCTGGCGGCCCTGGTCATCTCTTTTCGCAGTTTTTCAATTTTTGCCAGAAGCTCTTCGGATGTTCCGTCGAAAAGCTCCTCTTCGATGGGAACCGTCACGTAATCCCTCTCGTAGACGGAAGAGAGCGTCTCGCTGATGCGCTTTTTGACGGAAGCGGGGGTTATATTGTTGTCGATGTTGAATTTTTCCTGTATGCCCCGCCTTCTTGAGCACTCCTCCATCGCCCGCTTTATCGAGCCTGTAATCTCGTCGGCGTAGAGTATGACTTTTCCATCCACGTTTCTGGCGGCGCGGCCCGAGGTCTGGATTAGGCTCGTCTCGCTACGCAAAAACCCTTCCTTGTCGGCGTCCAGCACCGCCACCAGCGCCACTTCCGGTATGTCCAGCCCCTCTCTTAGCAGATTTATGCCTATGAGCACGTCGTGGACCCCGAGGCGAAGCTCGCGGATTATCTTTACGCGCTCAAGGGTGTCGATGTCCGAGTGCAGGTAACAAGCCTTTACCCCCAGCTCTACAAGGTAGCGGGTCAAATCCTCGGCCATGCGCTTTGTGAGGGTGGTTACCAAAACCCTGTTGCCCGCGCCGATGGTGGCGTGTATCTCGGCTATGAGGTCGTCCACCTGCCCGGAGGCGGGGCGCACTATCATCTGCGGGTCTACAAGCCCCGTGGGGCGGATTATCTGCTCGGCAACGCGGTCCCCCGCCAGTTTTTTCTCGTAGGGGCCCGGGGTGGCGGAGACGTAGATAATTTTGTCTATCTTTTTCTCGAACTCGTCAAAACGCAAGGGGCGGTTGTCCAGCGCAGAGGGAAGGCGAAAGCCATACTCCACAAGGGTTTCCTTGCGCGAGCGGTCGCCCTTGTACATCGCCCCCACCTGCGGAATGGTGATGTGGCTCTCGTCCGCCACCAGCAGGAATTTATCGGGAAAATAATCCAGAAGGGTAGGCGGCGGCTCACCGGGCTTTTGGCCGGTGAGGTGGCGCGAATAATTCTCTATCCCGTTGCAGTAGCCCATCTCCTCAAGCATCTCGATGTCGTAGAAGGTTCGCTGCTCAAGCCTTTGGGCCTCCACCAGCCTGTTTTGCGCCTTCAGCTCCGAAAGGCGAAGGTGAAGTTCCTCGGTGATGGTGCCGATAGCCTTTTTGAGCACGTCGGGCGGGGTGACGTAATGCGAGGCGGGAGGTATGAGGATGCTTTTTAGCTTGCCGACCTTTTTTGAGAGGAGGGGGTCCACCAGCGAGATGGATTCTATCTCGTCGCCGAAAAATTCCACGCGGATGGCGTGCTCCTCCTCATAAGAGGGGAAGATTTCCACCACGTCGCCCCGCACGCGGAAGGTCCCTCGGTGAAAGTCGATGTCGTTGCGGTCGTATTGAAGCTCAACCAGCTTTCTGAGTACGCGGCTTCGCTCCGCCTCGACCCCTTCCTCAAGGTAGAGGAACATCTTCTGGTAGTACTCGGGGTCGCCGAGGCCGTAAATGCAGGAGACGCTTGAGACTATGAGTACGTCGGGGCGGGTGAGGAGGGCGTGGGTGGCGCTGTGGCGCAGGCGGTCGATGCGGTCGTTTATGGAGGAATCTTTTTCGATGTAAAGGTCCTGCTGGGGAATATAGGCCTCGGGCTGGTAGTAATCGTAATAGCTTACGAAATATTCCACCGCGTTTTCGGGGAAGAGCGCCTTGAACTCCTCGAAAAGCTGGGCCGCGAGGGTCTTGTTGTGGGCGAGCACCAGCGTGGGGAGCTGAACGCGCTCCACGAGGTTGGCGATGGTGAAGGTCTTGCCGGAGCC